>JAFRMZ010000183.1 GCA_017430465.1 Oscillospiraceae bacterium | reverse complement strand
TGTTCATCTTGTCTTTGAGCTTGTTCAGGGCTGCCGGAGCAGTTGTCGCATGAATAGCAAGCTGAATGTCAACAAACTGATTCAGAATTTCGTCTTCCTTTTCGGGATGTTCTGTAATCATCTGCTTCATGGTTTTGCCTTCGATGTATTCCATCACGATTTCCCACTTGCCGTCTTTTTTGCGGACTTCGACAAGCTTCGGAATCGGGAGGCCGGTTTCGCCGACTCTGGCCTGATTGAGTGCTTCGTTCAGGACATCAGAGATGGAGTAGTCAGCATCGAAGCTCTTGACAGCATAATCGCCGTCACGGTAGATAACTTTTTTCGGACGTTTTTCAAGGATTTCCATGAAAAAATCCTCCTTTCAGAAAATTTAAAAATTAAAAGCAATTGCTTCCAGCGATTTCAGAAGCCGTTGTGTTTCCATGCCGAGTTTTTCGGCGCAGACAGATTCCTGTCCGGCGTGCTGATTCGGTTCAGCATGGGCATTAGCAAAAGCAATGCCTGCCAGCGTGCCGGCTTCGGCGAGCTGTTCCGGCGAACATTCCGGATAATGCAGGAGCATCTGCACGGCTCTGACAGCCATACCGTCAGAATATTCCGTAGCGTTTTCAGAAGCGAGCGCATCCAGTGCACGGGATAATGCCATTTTAACTACGTTTGTATTTTCCAGCATCATATCTGTATCTGCAATTGTCATATCCGGAAAACTTCCGTCCGGCAGGGGCAGAACATGGGCTGTTGTTCCCAGATGAGAGGGAACAGTGATATAATACGGCTTTTCCGGCAGACTGTCCACAATTCTGGAAGCAGTTTCAAGAACAGAATCACCATAAGCAAGAATGCATTCCGGTGTATCCGTGATAACAGCATCCAGTTCCGAAACAGCATAGTCAATCTGCAATTCATGCAGTCTGTCAGTTACCTGCTGTAATACATCTTCCTGATGCCGTAAATCAGCAGTCAGAATCAGTACTTTCTTGATATGATAAATTTCTTTGAGTTCACGGAGTGCAATCGGCAGAGAACCTTTTTTGAAATAGATTTTCTCCGGCACACGGAACAATTCAAAATGATTTGCCATAGTATAACCTCAATTCTATGGCAACTCCGGAAAATTCCGGAGTATGCCGTAAAATTTGTTTTTCTCAGTCTTGCTTTCCGTCTTTGCCGTAGTAGTTCTTGGTATAGATTTCCTTGATTTCAGAAATCAGCGGATAGCGTGGGTTTGCACCGGTGCACTGGTCATCGAATGCATCTTCGGACATCTGGTCGAGACGGTCGAAGAAATCTTTTTCATCAACGCCGTATTCCTTGATGGAATGCTTTACGCCGATAACGTCCTTGAGTTCTTCCAGTTTTGCGATGAACTTTTCAAATACTTCTTCATCGCTGTCGCCGGTCACACCGCAGGCACGTGCGCATTCGCAGTAGCGAGCCAGTGTGTGCGGATACTGGTACTGGGAGAATGTGCCCATCTTGGCAGGCTTTTCAGCGGCATTGAAACGCATCACATCAGTGATTAACAATGCGTTTGCGATACCGTGAGGCAGGTGATGATATGCACCCAACTTGTGAGCCATGGAGTGGCATACACCGAGGAATGCATTTGCAAATGCCATACCGGCCATTGTAGAAGCAGTTGCCATCTTTTCACGGGCGATAACATCGTTGCCGTCTTTGTAAGCTCTCGGCAGATATTCAAAGATTAACTGCATTGCTCTGATAGCAATGCCATCGGTATAGTCAGTAGCCATAACAGAGGCATAAGCTTCGAGGGCATGTGTCATAGCATCAATACCAGATGCGGCAGTCAGACCCTTCGGCGCACTCATCATGAGGTCAGTATCTACAATAGCCATGTTCGGGAGCAGTTCATAGTCTGCCAGCGGATATTTCTGGCCTGTTGTCTGGTCGGTGATAACTGCGAAAGGAGTTACTTCCGAACCTGTACCAGAAGAAGTCGGGATAGCAATGAAATATGCCTTTTCGCCCATCTTCGGGAATGTGTAAACTCTCTTGCGAATATCAATAAATCTCATTGCCATGTCGAGGAAGTCTGCTTCCGGATGTTCATACAGAACCCACATGATTTTGCCGGCATCCATTGCAGAACCACCGCCGAGGGCGATAATGCAGTCAGGCTCAAACTTGCGCATAGCATCTGCGCCCTTCTGGGCAGATTCCAGAGTCGGGTCAGGCTGAACGTCTGCAAATACAGTATAGGCAATGCCCATTTCATCGAGCTTGTCAGTGATGCATTTTGTAAAGCCGTTCTTGTACAGGAATTCGTCAGTAACAAGGAATGCACGCTTCTTGCCCATAACGTTCTTGAGTTCGTCAAGAGCTACCGGCAGACAGCCTTTCTTGAAGTAAACTTTCTGAGGTGTTCTGAACCAGAGCATATTTTCACGGCGTTCAGCAACGGTCTTGATGTTGATTAAGTGCTTTACACCAACGTTTTCAGATACGGAGTTACCGCCCCAAGAACCGCATCCCAGTGTGAGGGAAGGCGCAAACTTGAAGTTGTACAGGTCACCGATACCGCCCAGCGAAGAAGGTGTATTTACCAGAATACGGCAAGTCTTCATTCTGTCAGCAAAGATATTGAGCTTCTTTCTGCCTTCTGTGCTGTTGTTGTCAATCCACAGAGAGGAAGTATGACCCAGACCGCCGGCATTGACCAGAAGCTGTTCTGCCTTGTCCATAGCATCTTCAAAGCTTTCAGCCTTGTACATGCCGAGAATGGTGGTCAGCTTTTCATGAGCGAATGCTTCGTCAACGCTGGTGTCTTCAGCTTCGCCGACAATCACTTTTACTTCTTCCGGAATAGAGAAGCCAGCGAGTTCAGCAATCTTATAAGGTCTCTGACCTACAATCTTAGCATTGAGTGCGCCGTTGATGAGCATGGTGCTTCTGAGCTTGTTCTTTTCTTCTTCGTTGAGGAAGTATGCACCTCTCTTAAGAAGTTCAGCCTTGACAGCATCATAAACATCTTTATGTGCAATGATTGTCTGTTCTGTTGCACAAATCATACCGTTATCGAAAGTTTTGGAGTGAATGATAGAGTTCACTGCATTCAGAATATCGGCAGAATCATCAATAATCGCAGAAGCATTGCCTGCACCGACACCCAGAGCCGGAGTACCGGAGGAATAAGCAGCCTTTACCATGCCCGGACCGCCGGTAGCCAGAATAATATCTGCTTCTTTCATGATAGTGTTTGTCAGTTCGAGAGAGGGGACATCAATCCAGCCGATGATGCCTTCCGGAGCACCTGCCTTGACGGCGGCATCCAGAACAATTCTGGCGGCTTCGATAGTGCATTTCTTGGCTCTCGGATGCGGAGAAAAGATAATTGCATTTCTGGTTTTCAGAGCCAGCAGGGACTTGAAAATCGCAGTAGAAGTCGGGTTGGTTGTCGGAATAACGGCAGCAATCAAGCCGATGGGTTCAGCAACTTTTGTTACGCCGAAAGCCTTGTCTTCTTCAATCACACCGCAGGTCTTTGTATTTTTATAGGCGTTATAGATGTGTTCAGCAGCATAGTTATTCTTGATAACTTTATCTTCCATGATGCCCATGCCTGTTTCTTCGACAGCCATTTTAGCAAGCGGAATTCTGGCATGATTGGCAGCGAGTGCGGCAGCCTTGAAAATCTTGTCCACCTGTTCCTGAGTATAGGTTGCAAATTTTTCCTGTGCGGCACGGACGCTCTGAATTTTGGCTTCCAGTGTTTCTACGCTGTCTACCAGCATTTCATTAGTCATGTATCAATCTCTCCATTCTGAAAATATTTTTCAATACAATTTTGATAATCGGTTTTGCTGTAAGAAAACTTTTCTCTACAGTTTTATTTTACCACATTGTTATTTTTCTGTCAATGGGTTTGACAAATTTTTATCAAACAATTTTACTCAAAATCTACTATGATTTTTGTATATTCTGACGAAAATCGTAGATACAGCGTTCGTAGGCGTTCAGAACAACAGTATTCTGATAATTATCAAACCTTGGAACAGAGCCATAATTCAAGTGTACATGCCCGTGACAGAACAGCAACGGGTGATACGCTTCCAGCAGATTCCGGAAACAGGCAAACCCTTGATGCGGTAAATCCGGCAGGTCATGCAGGCCTTTTGCGGGGGCATGTGTCACAAGAATATCAAATCCACGGGAAAATTTTAAATCAAGCCAGCGTTTCCGGATGCGCCTCTGCATCTGTTTTTCAGTACACTGAAAGGGAAGTTCCTGACTGTTATACTTCATAGAACCGCCAAGCCCCAGAATCCGCACGCCCTGATAAGTAAACAGGGCATCATCAATGCAGATACAGCCTTCCGGCGGATGCTGTAGATAGTTTGTGTCATGATTGCCGTGAATATACAATAACGGACAGTGCGCCATTGTGACAAGAAATTCCAGATATTCCGGTTTCAAGTCTCCGCAGGAGATAATCAAATCCAGATTTTCGAGTTTGGATTTTTCATAGAAATCCCAGAGATATTTGCTTTCTTCATCAGCGATAAATAAAATTTTCATAGTAAGCACCTGCTGACTGATAGAGACAGCAACTTGTGTCCGGAATTATCCGAACACAAATTGATAACAGATTCCAAGCCATTCCCGCACCCAGTAGGACGGCACTAAATACCATGATGTCCTTGCGGATACTGCATCCGCAGAAAGACCAATGCTTTTTGCAATATTAGACGCACGGAACTGATGATAACCATCCGTCACAATCGTGATTTCCGGAAGCCAGCCCTGTTCAGTGATGATTTTTTTCGCATTCTCCATGTTTTCAAGCGTAGATGCCAAAGTATCATCCCGATAGATTCTGCTTTCGTCAATTCCGTGGGCGGTCAGATATTCTGCCATGCACTGTGCTTCGGAAATCTTTTCGTCAATGCCTTGTCCTCCGCAGACAATGACCGGCACATCCGGATGCTGTTTCAGATATTGCAAAGCAGAATCCAGACGTTTTTGAAGCATCAGGCTGGGTTCGCCGTCACGGACTTTGCATCCGAGGATGACAATTGTATTTTCCGTTTTCGGTTTGTGATTGGCCGAAATTATCATGAAAACGCTCATGACGATTCCCAGCATCGCCCCGAAACCGAGTATCCCCATCAGGACGCACAGTACAAAATGTCCGAACCCGTTTTCCCATATTTTCTGTAAGATGCCGGAAACTGCCGGATTCAGTGCGAAAAACAAAATTCCCATCACGGAAATCACCGTGCCGAAAATGCATCCGGCATGATGAATTCCAGCCAGAAACGGACAGGCAAAAAAGACCAATCCTGCTGAGAACAATACCGTTCCCAGCAGTCTGAGCCATATTTGTGAAATGACAAACATTTCGGATTTCCTCGTGATTAAGCCAGCGGATTGGCATCCAGTCCGGCTACTCCGGAATCAATTGCCGCCTGAGCAACAGCCTTTGCAACGGCAAGAGCAACACTGCGGTCGAATGCATCCGGCAGAATGAAATCAGGATTCAGCTTGTCATTGGAAACACATCCGGCGATTGCCTTGGTTGCAGCGACTTTCATTTCCTGATTGATGTCCTTCGCACGAACAGCAAGTGCACCCTTGAAAACACCGGGGAAGGCTACGACATTATTAATCTGATTCGGGAAGTCGCTTCTGCCCGTGCCGACAATGTAAGCACCGGCCTGTTTTGCTTCATCGGGCATGATTTCCGGAACAGGATTTGCCATTGCGAAAACAATCGGTTTCTGATTCATCGACTGAATCATTTCGGCAGTCAAAAGCTTCGGACGGGAAACACCGATAAAGACATCTGCACCCTGAACGGCATCTGCAAGCTTTCCGTGCTTTTTGTTCTTGTTTGTCAAAGCGGCAATTTCATTATGTGCCGGATTCTGATAAGTTTCATCTGATGCCAGAATACCGTTAATATCGACAAGAATCAGATTGCCCACACCCAGTGCCAGCAGATGCTTTGCAATGGCGATTCCGGCAGAACCTGCACCGTTAATAACGATTTCCAGTTCAGAAATCTGCTTTCCGGCGACTTTGCAGGCATTGACGAGCGCAGCGGCTACGACAATCGCTGTTCCGTGCTGGTCATCATGAAAGACCGGAATATCAAGTCTTTCCTTGAGTTTGGCTTCGATTTCAAAACATCTGGGGGCAGCAATGTCTTCCAGATTGATACCGCCGAAACTCAGGCCGATATTGGCAATCGTATTTACAATTTCGTCAGTATCTTTGGAATTCACACAAAGCGGAAAAGCATCGACATCGGCGAATTCTTTAAATAAAGCACATTTGCCTTCCATAACGGGCATCGCCGCCAGAGGGCCGATGTCTCCGAGGCCGAGAACGGCTGTTCCGTCCGTGATGACTGCTACAAGATTATGTCTTCTTGTAAGCGTATAAGACAGAGACGGGTCTTTTTCGATTTCCAGACACGGCTGGGCAACCCCAGGGGTATATGCATGGGAAAGCGAATCCCTGTCGTTGATTCTGGTGCGGGAAATGATTTCAATCTTTCCGCCCCATTCCTTGTGTTTTTCCAATGATGACTGCATAATGTCCATGATTTGAGATACTCCTTTATATCCTTAGTATTTTTTATATTTCTATTTTATCCGGATTACCAGACAAAATCAGAAAGCTTACATGCAACCCCTGTTCCCCGAACAGCAGAATATTCCAGAATAGCAGAGGCATCTACGGCATCTACCGAACCGTCATGATTCAGGTCGGCAGCATCAAGAAAGCCGGTCGGGGCTTGAATTTCCAGTCCGGCGGCACGGCTTGCCGAATAGTGAAGAATCAGTTTGGCATCTGCGGCATTGATTTCCTGATTGCCGTCAGGGTCGCCGAAATCACGGGAGGGAATATACTGCCCGTCAAAAACATGAGGCTGACCGCCGTCCAGCGAAGTAATCAGAAACATGCTCCAGTGATAGCCGAATACAGAATCTTCATCATAGCAATACCCGATTCCGATATGTGTCTTGTTGGGGTCAAGAATATTATTTCTGTGTCCTTCTGAGTTCATCCACTGTTCCATAGCAGAACTTGGTTCGGGTCGGCCGGCGGCGATATTTTCGGCTGCGCCCTTATAAGTGATGCCTGCCTGCTTCATTGCCGAAAAGCACATAGAGCCGTCCGGACGCATGTGCCCGAAAGACTGAACCAGTTCTTCAGCTCTCAGACAGGTCACTTCATTCAGAAGTGGAAAGGTTGCAAGTTCTGAAAGCCCGCATGAGGTTCTTTCGTTATTGACCAAATTAATAATCGTATCGCAATATTCTTTAATCTGCTTTTCTTCTTCGGTCATGGTTGCTTCATCATGCAGGTTGATGGCAGAAGCATTCATTGCAGCAGCCTGATGCATCAGCGGAGAACATGTCATGATACAGGCAAGCAAGCCCGCAGCAAGCTTTATTTTTTTCATACGAACGCACCCTTTCTTGAAATAATATTTTCTTATTTCTAGTATAACATTCAATTTGCCTAAAGTCAATATCTGATTTGAAAATTTTTTGTTAACTTTGACTTTGTTTTCAAAAAAATGAAAAAAGCCCTTTTCTTTTCCGGAAAATATGCTATAATAAATACATCACTCAAAAAATCAAGGAGGCGCATTTCTATGCGAGCAGTTATTACAGTTATCGGTAAAGATACCGTAGGCATTCTGCATAAGGTCAGTGGTATTTGTGCAGAACACAATGCAAATATTATCGAGGTCACCCAGAGTGTCATGCAGGATATGTTTGCAATGATTATGATGGCAGATATTTCCAATATTACTTCTGATTTCTCCGCCCTCTCCGACCAGATGGCAGAACTCGGCAAAACAGAACATCTTGACATTCACTGTATGCATGAGGACATTTTCAACTCCATGCACGAAATATAATCTATTCTGAGGTGAAATCATGCTGAATACGTTTAATATTCTGGAAACCATCCGCATGATACAGGACCAGTGTCTTGACATCCGTACAATTACAATGGGTATCTCCCTGCTGGACTGTATCGACCCCGACATAGACAAAGCCTGCACGAAAGTCTATGACAAAATCACATCCAAAGCCGAAAATCTGGTGAAAACCGGCGAGCAGATTGAAAAAGAATACGGCATTCCGATTGTCAACAAGAGAATCTCTGTTACTCCGATTGCTCTGCTTGCGGCTGCATGTCCGAAGGATAATCCGGTCAAATTCGCCAGAACCCTCCAGAAAGCCGCTGATACCTGCGGTGTTAATTTCTTGGGCGGGTATTCGGCTCTTGTGCATAAGGGATTCAGCGCAGGGGATTTAGAACTTATCAATTCCATTCCGGAAGCTCTTGCAGAAACTTCCAATGTATGCTCATCGGTAAATATTGGTTCTACCAGAAGCGGTATTAATATGGATGCAGCGGCTCTGATGGGAAAAATTGTCCGTCAGACGGCTGAACTCACTGCTGACAAGCAGTGCATCGGCGCAGCAAAACTGGTTGTTTTCTGTAATGCTGTGGAAGATAATCCTTTCATGGCAGGTGCATTCCACGGCATCGGCGAGCCGGACTGCGAAATTCATGTCGGTGTTTCTGGCCCCGGCGTTGTCCGTGCAGCTATCGCAAAATATCCTGATGCCAGCATTGATGAAATCGCTGACGTTATCAAGAAGACAGCGTTCAAAATCACAAGAATGGGACAGCTTGTCGGTTCGAGAGCCTCTAAGATGCTGAATGTTCCGTTCGGAATCGTGGACTTGTCGCTTGCACCGACACCGGCAGTCGGTGACAGTGTCGCACACATTCTGGAGGGCATGGGTCTGGAATGCTGCGGCACACACGGCACGACAGCGGCTCTTGCACTTCTGAACGATGCCGTCAAAAAAGGCGGTGTTATGGCATCTTCCAATGTCGGAGGCCTGTCCGGTGCATTCATTCCGGTTTCGGAAGATGCCGGCATGATTGATGCCGCTGTCAATGGTACGCTCTGCATCGAAAAGCTTGAAGCCATGACAGCCGTCTGCTCCGTTGGCCTTGACATGATTGTCGTCCCCGGTGATATTCCTGCCGATACCATTTCGGCTATCATTGCAGATGAAGCCGCTATCGGCATGGTCAACAACAAGACAACCGCAGTTCGCCTGATTCCGGCCATCGGCAAAAAAGAAGGCGATATGCTCGAATTCGGCGGTCTGCTGGGTTCAGGCCCTGTTATGCCGGTGAATCAGAAATCCGCATCGAAATTTATTTCCAGAGGCGGACGGATTCCTGCACCGATGCACAGCATCAAGAACTGATTGCTAAAATAATCAAAAAAATCCCCTTTCAGCCGAAAGGGGATTTTTTTATTCTGATAATATTTTATATAACAACTGATGAAGCGTGACTGCTTCTTCTTTCGTGAGCTTTGTACAGCCTTTCATTTTTTCCGGAACACTGAGAGCCTGTTCTCTGAGGGCTTTGCCGGAACTGGTAATTTCCACCAGAAGTACACGTTCATCTTCTTTGGAACGATAACGGCGGACATAACCCTTTTCTTCGAGGGATTTCAGCAGGGGAGTGAGCGTTCCGGAATCCAGATACAGACGGCTTCCCAGTTCCTTGACGTTGATTTTTTTGACTTCCCAGAAAACCATCATGGCAATATATTGTGTATAGGTCAGATTCAGTTCTTCCAGATATTTATGATATTTCCGGATAATCTGGCGTGAACATGCATAAAGCGGAAAGCAAATCTGATTTTCCAGTTTGAGAACATCAAAATTCTGCTCGCTCATGATAATTCCTCATAAGCCTGACGGACGGCCTTTGCGAGCTGGTCAGCGCAGGAAGTAGGTCTTCTTCCGCAGGTATTGCCGGAGAGTTTTTCTTCAATCTGGTCGACTGTCCAGCCGTCCAGAAGCTTGGAAATGGCTTTCAGATTGCCGTTGCATCCGCCCATAAACTGGATATTACGGATGACATCGCCGTCAATATCGAATGTGATTTGCATCGGGCAAACGCCTTCGGGTTCATAAATATAGTTAGTCATATTACAGCAACTCCTTTATTTTAGATTCTAATTTTTCGGGCTTGTCAACAGGTGCATAGCGTTCTCTGACGACACCCTGTCTGTCAACTAAGAATTTGGTAAAATTCCACTTGATTTTACTGCCGAGCATACCGCCCTGCTGTTCTTTCAGGAACGTATAGAGAGGGGATTCATTTTCGCCGTTGACTTCGATTTTCGAGAACTGCTTGAATGTTACGCCGTAACGGGACTGACAGAAATCCACAATTTCCTCATCTGAGCCGGGGGCTTGTCCGCCGAACTGATTGCACGGGAAATCCAGAATTTCAAGTCCCTGTTCCTGATACTTCTCATACAAGTCCTGAAGTCCTTCATACTGGGGAGTAAATCCGCATCCGGTAGCAGTATTGACAATCAGGAGGACTTTTCCTTTATAGTCCGAGAGGGGAATCATATTGCCGTCAACGTCTTTCATAGTGAAATCATAAATACTGCTCATGATAAAATCTCCTTTTAATTTAGTTTTTCTCAATTCGATTGAGTACAATTTAATTATATCAAATCGATTTTGATTTGTCAAGAGTTTTTTCAAAATTTCTTATATTTTTTTACTAATCAATAAATAAAAAATCCGGAAGTCAGGCTTCCGGATTATTGTATGTGATATTTTTGGAATTATCCCAGAAACTGCATACAATTTTCTGTCCTTTGTAGTCGTTTCTGAGTTCGGTTTCATTCGGAACAGCGTTTTCTGAAAGACAAGAACCAGCCCAATTGTCTCCACGATAGTGACAAATGATATATTTTCTGTTTTCCAAAATGTCGAATAAATCTTCAAGAAAACACTGATATTCGTCAAACTCACTCAAATAGTGACAGTGCCAATCGTCAAAGAAAATCGTAATTTGATAGTCTTCAAAATCAATCCAGAGTTCTTCTCCGGAGGAATTCACCAGCCGGAGAGAATCTTTTACTGGACATTCAGGGGCATATTTTTCAAGAAGTCTGAAAACTTCGTCTTTCTTTTCTGTCCAATTGCTATATGCATTCATATTATTCTTTCTTGTCTTTCTTTAATTTAATCACCTTATAGGCGAAAATCTCAATTGAGATTAAGGCAACCAGTCCGCCGGCAATTCCCAGAATCAAGGGGAGATTCTGCTTTTCGTATTTGATTTCGGCAGAAAATTCATTTTCAGATGCCTCCTGACCAGATTTCGGAGCATCAGCATCAGAAGCAAGAATTTCTGTTGTTTCAGTCATATTGTTCCGGATGGTCGGATTGTCCGGAACAGGAGAAGTTTCCGTTTTTTGCAGAGCCGGCTGTGTCTCATAAACCTGACTGTCATTTGACTGTCCGTTTCCGCCGTCATTCAGACCCGTGCTTGCCTGACCTGTAATAACTCCTCCGCCCTCCTCGCAGAGAAAAGAAGTCAGCCATGCAAGAGGCGTGTTCCAGTTGATGGTACATTCATTGACTGACCAAGCCTCAATATGGTCAAGATAGCATTTCTGAGGAGAAATTTCCCCCTTCTTCCAGCCTGACCCCCTGACCCACGGGTCTTCCATGCCAGAGTTAGGCCCTCCGACAAGTACACCGCAGGGAGCTTTCGGAAACGAACTGGAAATCAGATAAGACCACCATCTGTGATGCGGATACTGCACACTGTGCGAACCGTACCCCGTCACATAGGAATAATCCATCGGATTCCGCCCAAGCAGATAATCCATAGCACCGACTGCATTGTTTAAATAAACAGCATCACCCGTAAGGTCATAAGCATAAGCAAGAACTATCGCATTATCGGCAACCATCGAGTTAGAACCCCAGATATATCCGGCATCGCTGTCAGCATAGCTGATAGTGCTCTGTCCGTAAGGCAGGCCGTAACCCTGCTCACTTTCAATCGTATTGAAAATTTCTCCTGCTTCCGAAAAATTGTTTTTCAGCGTTTCGGATTCGGATTTATCAAGCAGATTCTGATAAAATGTCATTGTCATAGAGCCGAGCGTTGCAGTATGTCCCCAGTCGAAAGAACCAATAATGCCAACAGCTTCACCGCCGTCAAGTGTTGTCAGAACTTTCAGGAAATAAGAAGATTTTTTCATATCTTCATAATAGCTCTTATCGCCGGTAGCGGCATAAAGTTCACAAGCTGCCCAGTAGAATTCATCATCGGCCGAATCATCACCATAAGCACCGCCTCCGACAGATTCATCAAGAGGGGCGAACATGGACGGATGTTTTTTTGCGGCTTCATAAGCGTTCTTGGAGGCTGTCAGACATTGTTCCGCAAAGGCAGAATCCAAATCTTTCCAGAGACGATAGCTCTGCGCACCGCACGCAGCAAGATTAAGTGTTGCCGGAGTAGTCGGCGGTTTGAGAATTCTTTCTTCAGGGTCATCAGCCGGAGCAACTGCCAGAGCCGTCCACTTGATGTCATGTACTTTGTGATAGGCCATGCCCTGATAATCGCCGTCTTTGACAATCATTTTCAGCATCCATTCCATTTCCCAGCGGGCTTCATCAAGCAAATCCGGATAGCTGTTAGCATTTTCAGGGAGAAGCATAGTGCCGTCAGCATAGGCATCCTGCTGATTTTTCTGCAAAGCACGTTCATACTGATTCTGCATGAGCCAGAGAGAAATTCCGCCGTTGACAACATATTTTCCGTGGTCGCCGGCATCGTACCAGCCTCCCGAAACGTCCTGCGTTCCGGATGAGCCTGCATATCCCCAAGTCTGCTGAATTGTTGCAATATCCGAAACATGTCCGGCAGAACGGGCGAGGGAATTCTTATCGCCGGAGCTGATATACTGCGCCTCAATCGGAATACCGCTTCGGTTCTGATAGAAATAATTCAGAGCATCATAAAGCATTCCGGAATAGGTTTCCGTGATGCCGATTTGAAATTCTCTGCTTTTTGCGCCGTTGTCAGTTTCCAGATAATATGTCCCTTCCTGCGTGAAATCAGAAAAATCAAGAATATGCACCAAATCGCCGGAATCGTCATCATAGCCGAAATAAGAAGAAGTTCCGGTATAAACGGTATTTCCGGAAATGTCTTTCAGATAGAATTCATGTGTTCCGGTATCGTTGCACAAAAATGTGGCTTTTTTATCCAGATTAGCAAAATAGCCGACCTGATTTGTCAGAATGTCAGCTCTCTGCCATTCAGGTTCGTGAATGTAATCATGAGAATCATCCGTCATGTCGATTAAGCAGAGATTGTCGAATTTAAGTTCTGTTCCAGCCGGAAAGCAGACATTAGGGGTATACTGCCCGTTTCCGCCGAAATGGAATGTCCATTCTCCCGTGCCGTCCGCAGAAGTGGTGCGTTCGCCGTTCGAGCCGAGTGTGAATTCATAAGCAAAGGTATTCCACTGATTTCCGCTGATGCTGACACCTTCCCAAGCATTATAGTCTTTCCACTGACCGTTCTGCTGGGCGGATTTCAAAGCGGATTCTATTTCAGCCTGAGACTGTCCGGCAGTGTAGGTCATGTTGAGCATATTGCCGTTGGAATGCCATAGTTCCAAATCGCCGTTTGTCATATCGCCGATTTTGGAGTACATCCATCCGGAATTGCTCGCCCATACGCTGTAAGTCAGCCGGTAAGTATGACCGGCGACAAATGTCAGATTTCTATGCCGGAACTGACAGTCCCATCTGTCCTCTCCGCCGTTGGAGAGACCTCCGGGATTGATAACAGTGATATTATAAGTTCCGTCATCAATCGTGAAATCCATTTTTCCGGTCATGGATTCGCAGATGTGCCACGGCAGGCCGACACCTTCGTTAAAATCCGACTGCCCCAGCAGTTCGCCGGCAAAGGACGGCAATGCCGTGTTCTGCACAATAACAGCCGAAACCGTCAGCGCAGATATGATTTTTTTCCAATAACTTGTCTTCATAAAGCCTACCTCATTTTTATCTGATTAAAGCGGAGATTTGATTTCTTTTATCAGTTGATGCACGGCATATATCAGTGTGAAAAACACACCGAAACAGGATACAGCTTTGAAAAGAAGCTTTGCAGATTCTGCCGAAAATCCGCAGAATTCCCTGAAAACTTCCAGAATCTGTCCGGAAACAGGCTGAGTGCGGAGCGAATCTGTTTTTTCTTTGAGCGTCTCCCGAACAGATTCGCTCACGGTTTCCTGAATGAGTTTTTGAAATTCATCCGGATGTTTCAGTTTTTTCATAAAAATTCCTCCTTGCTGATTATTTCAGAGTCACAACAGTAACGCCGTTTTCTCCTTCGCCGTAAACGCCGTTACGGTATTCCTTGACACATTTCATGGATTTTAGTTTCTGCTGAACAGCATTTCTCAGCAGTCCCGTGCCCTTTCCGTGAATGATGGTCACTGTTCCGATATTCGCAAGCATGGCAGAAGAAATAAACTGTTCGACTTCATAAACGCCTTCATCGCAGGAATAGCCTCGGATGTCCAGTTCCATAGAGCCTTTGCGCTCGACTTTCGCCGAAACCTGATGCATTTTCTTTTTCTTCTGATTTTTCTGATTCGTTTTGGAAGTATCCAGAAGACGAAGTCGGGAAATCTGAATTTTCATTTTCATGATGCCCATCTGGACAAAGACGGTTTCTGAATTTTCATTGACTTCTGAACTGATAACGGCCTCCTGCTGTAAGTCTGCAATAAGTACTTTATCTCCCTTTTTAAGCGGACGGGGCAGAACATATTCACCGTTTTCATCAATGCTTCCGATAACCGGATTTGCTGTTTTATACATCGCTCTTAGTTGTTGCGTGCTTGCCGATTTTACAGAAGATACACGGCTGGCAAAATCTGCCTTTTCCTTTTCTTTGCGGAGCTGTTCCAGTTCATCAAGAAGCGCATTTGACTGCGCTTTGGTAGACTCGACAATCCGGCTTGCCTGTGCGGCGGCACGTTCGATTGTCTCTTTTTCTTCCTGAAGTATCTGATTTCGTTTCTGTTCCCATTCGGATTTGAGAGCTTCGGCCTCCTGACGGAGCTGTTCTGCCTGTTCTTTTTCGGCTTCAAGGTCTTTTCTTGCCTGCTCAAATTTTTCGATAACATGCTCGAATTTTTTATTTTCCTCACTGATGAGAGTTTCGGCATGTTTCAGGATGACTTCCGGAATGCCTAACTGTCCGGAAATCGCAAAGGCATTGGATTTACCGGGTGAACCGAGAATTAATCTGTAAGTAGGCTTAAGCGTTTCGGTATTGAATTCGCAGGAGGCGTTAATCACATCCGGCGTATCAGCGGCATAGAGTTTCAATTCCTGATAGTGCGTTGTGACCATGAGTTTTGCGCCCGCCTGCTTGAGATAATCAATCACTGAAATCGCAAGGGCTGCGCCCTCTACGGGGTCAGTGCCTGAACCTAATTCATCCAGCAGAATCAAAGTACTATCATCGGCAGTCTGCAAGATTTCGACAACATTCAGCGTATGCGATGAGAAAGTAGAAAGATTCTGTTCGATGCTCTGACTGTCTCCAATATCGGCTAAGATATGCCGGAAAATGGAAATCCGGCTTCCGTCCGTGACGGGAATTAGAAATCCGCACATTGTCATGGCAGTAAGCAATCCTGCTGTTTTGAGCGCAACTGTCTTACCGCCGGTATTAGGCCCTGTTACGATAAGCGCATTATGCTGTTCGCCAAGTACCAAATCAATCGGAACGGCTTTATTCTTATCCAGCAGGGGATGACGGGCTTTTTTCAGTTCTAAGATGCCGTCATCACTGATAACTGGCTTCATGGCTTTCAGGGATGCGCCGTAATTTGCCTTTGCAAAATAGAAATTCAGTTCGGCGCAGGTGTTATGCAGACGTTTCAGATTTTCGGCTTCTGCACCGACTGCCGAACAGAGCTTTTTCATGATTCTGTCGATTTCTTCAAGTTCACGGCTTTCCAGCAGTCTGATGTCGTTATTGGCTTCGACAATCTGCATCGGCTCGATAAAGATAGTCTGTCCGCTGGAGGAAGTATCATGAATCAGGCCGGAAACCTGACTTCTGTATTCCGCCTTGACAGGGAGTACGAATCTGCCGTCACGGAGCGTGACAGTATTTTCCTGCAAATACTTCTGCATGGTTTTGTTTTTAATCATGCCGTCGAGTGTTTCACGCAGATGCGAACGGGAACGGAGCAGTTTCTTTCTGATTTCGGCAAGGGTAGGGCTTGCGCTGTCGGCGATTTCTTCTTCTGATACAATAGACCGTTCGAGAGTCGCTAACAAATCATCATTCGGAACAATCAGCGAGAATAAGTAATCGAGGGAAGTCGCCGATTCACTGCAATGTCCGTACCAATTGTAGAGAGCCTGCGCCTGACGGAGCAAATCGGCAACATCGAGCAAATCTTTCAGGGATAACCTTGCGCCGGAAGATGCTCTTGTCACCATGTTGCAGATATTCCGGAATTCCGTAAACGGAGGCGTTCCGAACTGTAACGCAAGCTGTAAGGCATCATCTGTTTTCTGGACTTCCTGACGGACTTCGGAAAGGTCAGTGCTTGGCTTGCAGTGCAGAAGCATCTGACGGGTTGTCTCATTCGAGGCGAATTCCGCCGACTGTGCCAAGACTTTATCTAATTCTAAAACTTGTTCAAAAGGTTTCATAAAATATCTGTCTCCTTAAAAATTAACGAAAAGATGTGACAACGGAAGGTCGCCACACCTGTTATATTTTTATTTGTCTGTAATATTCCAGAGCCGGAAATTTTTTATCGACATGATATTGCAGAAACTGTTCTGCAAACTCAAATAACGGCTGACGGCAGTGTCCGGCAATCCGGAACGAGAAAATCTTGTCGAAATCCTGTAATATAATGTATCTGACAGCCTGTAGCGTTCCGGCAGGCATCAGAATTCCCTGCTGACGGCAGGCATCGCAGAAGAAACAGCCGTCCTCGACAGAAAAATATAAGTTTTCCGGCAGATAGTTTCCGCACTCACGGCACATGACGACATCCGGCTGAAAACCTAGCAGAGAAGCAATTCTTAACTCGAAAATCGCTTTTAACAATACTTCATCATGTTCCGGCTGGGAAAGATAATGCAGAGTATTCAGCATCAGGCGGAGAATTTCCGGCGTGCCGGATTTTGGCAGGGCGGAATATAATATCACCTGTGCGAAATAAGATGCCAGCGCAACAGCATTTACATCATTTCGCAGACCGTAGAAAATAGTTATCGGCGTGACATTGCTTAACGTTCTGGCTTTGTTTCTGGCATGACGGTCGGAAATATCGAATTCCGAATAGGCGAACATCTGCGAAGCACTGCCGGATTTGCTGGTGACTTTTGCCGAACCTTTCACTGCAATTTCGATAATTCCGGTTTCAGTGAGAATATCAATAAATTTATCCTGTTCGCCGAACGGCTTCTGTGAAAGCACAACTCCCTTGACTGTCATAATTTCCTTTCTGTAGGGCATATTGCAGATAATCTGCAATCCTGCCTGTTTTCTGAAACTGTTCCCATAATTGATTTTCTGACATAACAATTCACTCCGTTCTGGATTTTGGATTAGTATCTGCATAACGAAGTGAATTATTTCTGGTTTATTCTGACAGGCCGAAGCTCCGGATTAAGCCTTCTTTATTGCGCCAGTCTTCTTTGACTTTGACAAAACATTTCAGATTGACCTGAATCTGAAAGAATTTTTCCAGTTCATGCCTTGCGGAACTTGCAATTTTCTTGAGCATTGTGCCGTTTTTGCCGATGATGATGCCCTTATGGGAATCACGCTCGCAGTAGATGACAGCAGAAATATCAAGCAAATCTTTGTCATCACGTTCCCTCATGCTTTCAATAGTGACAGCAACGCCGTGAGGCACTTCGTCATTGAGAAGTCTCAGTAATTTTTCACGAATCATTTC
>JAFRMZ010000182.1 GCA_017430465.1 Oscillospiraceae bacterium | reverse complement strand
TATAAAGAAACTTATGATTGATTTTTTAAAATGTTCCACGTGGAACATTTTCACAGAAAGGATTTTTTACTATGTTAGATATGAAATTTTTAAGAACCAATCCTGATGTTGTAAAGGAAAATATCAAAAAGAAATTTCAGGATGAAAAATTACCCCTCGTTGACGAAGTTATCGAACTCGACAAACAGTTCCGCAATGCCAAGCAGAAAGGCGATGAACTCCGTGCTCAGGTCAAAAAGAAAAGCAAAGCTACCGGCGCAATCATCGGCAAACTCAAAAAACAAGGCCTGACTGACGAAGAAGCTCAGAAAACGGCTAAAGATGACCCCGCTTTTCAGGCAATTATGGCTGAAATCGCTCCTATCAATGAGGAAATTAATGCCCTCGAACTCAAAGAAGCTGAACTTGAACAGCAAATCAAAAAAATCATGATGATTATCCCTAACATCATTGACCCCTCTGTTCCGATTGGCAAAGATGATTCTGAAAATGTCGAAATCGAAAAGTTCGGTGAACCCTTTACCCCTGACTTTGAAATTCCCTATCATGTTGATATCATGGAAAAACTCAACGGCATTGACCTCGATTCCGCAAGAAAAACTTCCGGCAACGGCTTCTATTATCTCTGCGGTGATATTGCACGACTGCATTCTTCCATTCTCTCTTATGCAAGAGATTTCATGATTAACAGAGGATTTACTTATTATATCCCTCCGTTCATGATTCGCTCCGATGTCGTGACCGGTGTCATGAGCTTTGCCGAAATGGAAGGCATGATGTATAAAATCGAAGGTGAAGATTTATATCTCATCGGCACTAGCGAACATTCCATGATTGGCAAATTTATTGATACTATCCTCCCCGAAGAAAATCTCCCCCAGACCCTCACAAGCTATTCTCCCTGCTTCCGTAAAGAAGTCGGTGCACACGGCATCGAAGAACGTGGCGTTTACAGAATTCATCAGTTTGAAAAACAGGAAATGATTGTTGTATGCAAACCGGAAGACAGCATGGCTTGGTTCGATAAGCTCTGGCAGAATTCTGTTGATTTCTTCCGTACACTCGATATTCCGGTCAGAACGCTCGAATGCTGTTCCGGCGACCTCGCAGACCTGAAGGTCAAGTCCCTTGATGTTGAAGCATGGTCTCCCCGTCAACAGAAATATTTTGAAGTCGGAAGCTGTTCCAATCTCGGCGATGCACAGGCAAGAAGACTCGGCATCCGTGTCAGAAAAGAAGACGGTACAAAGTATTTCGCTCATACCCTCAATAATACCGTTGTCGCTCCGCCCCGTATGCTGATTGCTTTCCTTGAAAATAATCTCAATGCAGACGGTTCTATCCGTATTCCGGAAGCACTTCGCCCCTATATGGGCGGTATGGAAGTTATTTCTGTTCCGGTCAAATAATTTCTTCATGTTTTTCTCTCATGTTCCACGTGAAAATGTTCCACGTGGAACATTTTTTATTTCTTCATCTCTTGACAAAATCATTCAAAAGTGCTATTATATCCCTAAAGAGGTGATTTGCTTTGAAAACTATGAATTGTCCTCAGTGTGGCGGTGTTCTCCATCTTACACAGTATCCCGGTGTCTATCATTGCAGATACTGCCGGAATATTATCGAATCTAATGTGATTGCTCTCCATGAAATGGAACTCCAAAAATATCAGCTCCAGCTTCAGGAACAGGCTTTGCTTGAAGAAAAAACGGCTCGGCTAAAAAGTCTGAAAAAAGTTCGGAACTGGCAGTATCTTTGTGCATTCTGGTGGGGATTTATTGCACTTACTTTTCTTCTCGGTATCTTTGCGGTATGCTGTCCGACTACATTGTCTCATGTACTGGCAAATATGATAATGATGTGCCTGCAACTGCGGGCTGTCGGCTCACTGGCCGTGACATGCGTCCGTCCTGATAAGAACTATGAATTATCTGCCCCGCCGGCATGTTCACAGGGAGTTTTGATATTCCTTTTCTGGTTTGCGGATATGTTTCAATGGGTGTTTGTCATACTGGCATCGTAGAAATTTCATGTTCCACGTGAAACATTATTTTTCATCAATTATCTGTGCCGAACCCGTAGTTAAAATCAATTCTGTACCGTCATCCAGACGAATCCGCAGACCGGCTTCTTCTGTAAAGCTTTCCGCTATGCCTTCTGTTCCTGTATCCGTCCGCACCCGATGCCCCAGTGTACATGAATTTTCTGTATAAATTTCCAGATACGTCCGGTCGAAAATTTCCAGAAAATATTTTCTCATCTGTTTTAAAATCTCTGCTGTCAGCTCGCATTTATTAATATGAATTCCGGTTTCGGTTTCAATATCCGTTACAATCGGCTTTAATTCTTCCGGCAGATGCGGGTCAGGATGCAGATTGATGCCAATTCCGATAACCAGATAATCCATTTTCAGCATTTCTGCATTGAAACTCCCTTCGGACAGAATGCCACAGATTTTTTTTTGATTCAGAAACAAATCATTTACCCATTTGATTTTTGTCCGGACTCCGAATTTTTTTAATGCTTCATGCACTGCCGAAGCCGTACATGCAGTGATGCTCATCATGGCAGATAACTGTAAATCCGGATGAATTATTGCAGACATGTATAATCCGCCTGTCGGAGAATGAAAACTTTTGCCCATACGCCCACGGCCTGCCGTCTGCACATCCGCAGTGACAACAGTGCCGTCAGGTGCACCTTGTGATGCTAAATCCTTTGCTAAACGGTTTGTAGAATCCAGTTCTGCATAATGCTGTACTTTCCAGCGTGTACCGTTTAAAAGCATCTGCATATAGGACTGATTATAAATATCCGGAATTTTTTTCAGAAGATAGCCTTTGTTTGTGACGGCATCAATTTCACAGCCCTGTGATTTTAACTGTTCAATCGCTTTCCAGATGGCGGTACGGCTGACCCCGAATTTTTCCGCAAGCTGTCCGCCGGAACAATATTCCCCTTCAGATAATATCAGTTCTGTCAGTACTTTTTCTTTTAAATTCATGTTTCATCCTCCCGTTGTCGCATGTTATTTATCTATATTATAGCATATTTTTTATATGCTTTCAAGTATTTCCTGAAAAATGTTCCACATGGAACATTTTTTTCATGTGCTCATATAATGCAGGAGAATCTCACAAAGAGGTGATACCATGTTTCAAGCCTGCCTGCTGGCACTGGCCGTCTGTATGGATACCTTTTTTGCATCTGCCGGATGCAGTATGAACGGAATCTTCATTTCCAGAAAATGTGCGTTGCTTGTTAGTGCCGTGGGAACGGCTTTCCTGACACTCTCCCTGTCCGGTGCACAGTTCCTGACCCGCATTCTTCCTGAACCTGTTTTCCGATATGCCGGCTTTTTTATTCTGCTGCTGCTCGGCAGTTCGCAGATTATGAAAGAAATGCTTACGGTTCTGTTCCGCAGGCATCGCCCCCACTGGAACTGGAAAGCACTCGGCCTTGTGATTGATGTCTGCTTTGATGAAACTCTTGCAGATGCTGACCATTCTAAAACATTAAGTATGCGTGAAACCCTTGTCTATTCTGCTTCGCTGTCACTCGATTCCCTTGCAAGCGGAATCAGTGCCGGTATTCAGAGACAATATATTCCGCTGTGTCTGTTTCTGACTTTCTTTGCCGGATTTCTGCTGACACTTGCCGGGGTACGGCTTGGCAGGTTCTGTCATACCAAACATCCTCTTTCATGGCTGGGCGGTCTTATGCTTCTGATTCTGGCACTTTGCCGGCTTTTTTGTTCCACGTGAAACAAAACACCGCTGAAACAATCAGCGGTGTTTTCTTGTTATTCTTCTTCCGGTGCGGGATTCAGTGAAGATTTTGAAAAAACTGCTTCTTCTCCCGTCTCGCCTGTCCGGATTCGCATTGCATTCCTAATTTCACTGCTGAAAATTTTTCCGTCTCCGTGATGTCCGGTGAATGCGTTTTCCCGAATAATCTGCATTACTTTTTCTTCCCACTGTTCCGAACCGAGTACGACTTCAATCTTGATTTTCGGCAGCATGTTTACCGGAATGTTCCGGTGTCCACGGACGTATTTCTTCACGCCGTGCTGTGCGCCGCATCCCATCACCTGATAACAGGTAATACCATGTACATTTATCTTTGCCAGTGCATCAAGTACATCATCCATTTTTTCTTCACGGATATAGGCTTCAATTTTTATCATCATGTCAAATCTTACCCCTTTCTCTTAATCCAGACCATTGAATGACGGATATGCACTTTCATCATGCTGTGTGCGGTCCAGTCCGAGACGTTCTTCTCGTTTTTCCACACGAAGGTCACGGGTGATTAATTTTGTCAGGCCGTAGCAAATCAGAGTGCCGGCAATAGCAACGGCAATACTGATAACAATACTTAGAATCTGCACACCGAATAACTGTACATCTCCGAATAAAAGTCCGTTCCAGCGGGCATCCGGATTAATTGCAGTCTGTGCAAAGATACCTGTACAGATACCGCCCCAGATGCCTCCGACCCCGTGACATCCGAACGCATCCAGTGCGTCATCATAGCCGAATTTTTCTTTGATAACAGAAATCATCATAAAACATACCGGCGATGTTGTCAGGCCGATTATCAGGGCTGCCCATACTGGTACATATCCTGCTCCCGGCGTAATTCCTACCAGTCCGGCAACCAGTCCGGTACATGCTCCCACGAATGTCGGCTTGTGATTTACTGCTTTATCGCAAAGCATCCATGAAAGCATACCTGCTGCTGAAGATACTGCTGTCGTGATAAATGCATGTACTGCCAGACCATCCGCAGAAAGTGCAGAACCGGCATTGAATCCAAACCAGCCAAACAGTAAAATAAATGCGCCTGTCGCTATCATAGGAATATTATGCATTCTGTATTTCGATTCGCCAAGGTCACAGCGTTTTCCCAGCAGAATACATAACAGCAATGCGCTGATGCCTGAAGTAATATGTACTACATTCCCTCCGGCAAAATCAATAGAACCGATTTCTTTCAGAAATCCTCCTGTACCCCATACCATGTGCGCCATCGGATAATATACTATCAGTGTCCAGAAGACCAGAAATAAAAATAAAGAACGGAATTTCATTCTGCCTGCAACTGCGCCGGTAATCAGTGCCGGTGTAATTACTGCAAACATCATCTGAAAAATACAAAATACCATATTCGGAATGCTTCTGCCTTCGGTATATGGTTCTGTCAGCGACACGCCGTTGAGTCCAAGCCATTCCAGACCGCCGATAATTCCGCCGTGGTCTTCGCCAAATGATAAAGAATAGCCGAACAGCATCCACATGACTATCCCTGTTCCGATTGTAAATGTCGCTGCAAACATCGTATTAATTACATTCTTCCGCCGTACCAGTCCGCCGTAAAATAACGACAGTCCCGGTGTCATGAAAAATACTAATGCCGAACATATCAGCATAAAACCGATATTTCCTGTATTCATAAAAACAACTCCTCTGAATCACTGCATCTTCCGGCCTTTTGGGCTTCTCTTTTCCTGAACGCCTTTGTCTGAAAAGAAAAAAAGCCCCAAAGCAATACTTACATACTGCTCATGGGACAACTTTGTTCCGGATATTTGCTTTCTCGTATTTCTGAAAAGCTTTTCAATGGTTACATTTTAGCATATTATTAAGAACAAATCATGAACAAATTATTAATTTTTAATTAATTTATATTTCTACACGCACATACTTGCATTTCAACACGGAATATGCTATAATAAATTTATCTACTATTTTCAGAAAGGAATGTTTCTCATGAAGATTGAAACAAAATGCCTCCATGAAGGCTATCAGCGCAAAAACGGTGACCCCGGCGCACTCCCTATCGTACAGAGTACTACTTATGTATTTGATTCTACACAGCATATTGCTGATTTGTTCGATATGCCTACAGAGTGTATGTATTCCAGATTTGCAAACCCCACTGTTGATGCTGTCGAAAAGAAAATCGCTGCCCTTGAAGGCGGTGCGGCTGCTATGTGCACTACCAGCGGTCAGGCTGCTTCTCTCCTCTCTGTCCTTAACCTCTGCAATGCCGGTGACAGCATTATGGCTGTCAGCTCCCTCTATGGCGGTACTATCAACCTGTTCGCCGTTTCCCTCAAGAAGTTCGGCATTAAGTGCATTTTTGTCGACCCTGAAGCTTCTGATGAAGATTTGCAGAACGCTCTTGAACCCAATACCAGACTCGTCTTCGGCGAGACACTTGCTAACCCTGCTCTCAATGTCTTCGATATTGAACGCTTTGCCAATTTCGCTCATAAAAACAATATTCCGCTTATTGTGGACAATACGTTCCCGACTCCTATCCTCTGCCGTCCTATCGAATTCGGTGCAGATATTGTGATTCATTCCACTACCAAATATATGGATGGCCACGCCCTTCAGGGTGGCGGTGTGATTGTCGATTCCGGTAAATTCGACTGGACAAACGGTAATTTCCCTGAATTTACTGAACCGGATGAAAGCTATCACGGCGTTGTCTATTCCGAAGCGTTCGGCAATATTGCCTATATCATCAAGGCAAGAATGCAGCTTATGCGTGATTTTGGCTGTTATCCTGCGGCACATTCTGCTTTTCTGCTGAATCTCGGACTCGAAACCCTTGCTGTCCGTATGGAAAAATACTGCAAAAATGCGATGACTGTTGCAGAATTTCTCAATCATAACGAAAATGTAGAATCTGTCAGCTATCCCGGCTTAGAGGGCGATAAATATTATGAAAGAGCAAAAAAATATCTCCCCAACGGTGCAAGCGGTGTTATCTCTTTCGTTATCAAGGGCGGACGTGAACGTGCTACCAGATTTATGGATGCTCTCAAACTCGCTTCCCGTGAAGTGCATGTTGCTGACATCCGCACCTGTGTACTCCATCCCGCCAGCATGACACATCGTCAGCTTACAGATGAACAGCTTGTTGCTGCCGGTATCAATGCAGGCCTTATCCGTTTCTCTGTCGGCCTTGAAAATACTGATGATATTATCGATGACATCAAGCAGGCGTTTGCTAATTCTTAAAATTTATTCATCCAGAACGGAGGTTTTTTTATCATGAAATATTATATCGGCATTGACCTCGGCGGTACAAATATTGTTGCTGCTGTTGTAGACGAAAATTATCAGATTCTTACTAAAGCAAGCACAAAAACAAACCGTCCCAGACCTGCTGAGGAAATTGCAGACGATATGGCCGCTATGGCTCTCAAAGCCGTTAAAGAGGCCGGCCTCTCCCTTGACCAGATTGAATGGGTCGGCGTGGGTACGCCCGGTCTTGCCAACAGTCAAACCGGTATTGTTGAATTTTCCAATAATCTTGGCTTTGTCAATACCCCTCTTGCGGAATATATCAAGAAACATATTGACAAGCCTGTCTTTGTGGAAAATGATGCGAATGCTGCTGCTTACGGCGAATATGTCGCAGGTGCTGCCAAAGGCGCAAAAAATGCTGTCTGCATTACTCTCGGTACAGGTGTCGGCGGCGGCATCATTATCAACGGCAAAATTTATGCAGGCTCTAACTTCGGCGGTGCAGAAATCGGACATACTGTGATTCAAGTGGACGGTGCGCCCTGCTCCTGCGGAAGAAAGGGCTGTTTTGAAGCCTATTCCTCTGCTACTGGCTTAATCCGTATGACAAAGGAAAAAATGGAACAGTATCCGGATTCTGCTCTGCATACGATTACTGCGGAACGCAACGGCAAAGTCTCCGCAAGAACTGCTTTCGATGCAATGCGTCAGGGGGACAAGGCCGGTAAAGAAGTTGTGGATGATTATATTAAATATCTTGCCGCAGGCATTACCAATACTATCAATATCTTCCAGCCGGATATTCTCTGCATCGGCGGAGGGGTCTGCAATGAAGGCGACCCGCTTCTGCTTCCTATGAAAGCTCTCGTGGAACAGGAAGTCTATACCAGAAATTCTCCTAAAAATACGAAGATTGTCATTGCTGAACTCGGCAACGATGCC
>JAFRMZ010000181.1 GCA_017430465.1 Oscillospiraceae bacterium | reverse complement strand
GCCCTAACTGTATTTGGGGAACAAATAGAAATACTTATGCTGTTTATTCTAATTGTATGACTTGTGCAGATTGCAGCTCAACGATTTATAATAATCGTGGATTGTATAATCATACACCTTGAATTTAAAAGGAGGATATGTTATGACCAAAAAATTAATATTTATGTTGTTAATTGGTATGGGAATTTTTGGTTTAACAGGTTGTGCTTTACAGACAGCAGAACAGGAAAATATTTTAGAAATACCTGTACCAGAAACTGCTATAGCTGAAAGACAGCAACAGAGTGCATCAGAAGAAGTTTCCGAAACGGTATCACTTACCGAGGAAATATTTTCCGATGATGCAGATGGCTTTGCACTGTATGAAGATTATGCTTCTTTTGCAGAAGCATTTCAGAAACAGCATCCGGATGCCTATCTGTATCAGATTCCGGAAGAATGCGGATATAAAGTACGTGATATTATAGCATATAATTCCAATTACAGAATTGGGTTTGAAGATGCGGACGGCAGTCTGTTTTTCTTGGAAATTGATTTTCCGCAGACATATCCATCAATTGAAGCATTCTATGAAGAATTTAAGAAATATGTTATTGTAGAGGACAATCAATTTAATATTGAAACAGACCGTTATCTGTTTGAAGATTATGCCAGTGGTGAGGTCGCTATGTACGGCATCACCGGAAAGGAAAATATTGCTTTCGCATTGGTTGGTGGTAATGCTGATAAAAATTCTGATGAGCATGAAGTTCTGAAAGAACGCTATGAAAATCTGAATCTGTAATTGCAAAGAACAATCCCCCGAAATTCTGTTTCGGGGGATGTTCCGTAAAGATGGAAGATATTCAAAAATCTTGTTAAGGTTCTAAATCAAACAACTGATGATAGAAATCAGCATAATCTGTTCTGTCTTCTTTGGTGAAAGCAATCGCCGAAGACGGATGCAGATTCATCTTGCCGGTCAGGAGATACTGAATATCATAGCCCCATTTCAGCCCTTCTTCTGTTTTGAGTTTCAGAGTATAATCTTCATAGAATTTCAGAATGGGAGTAAGATTATATTTCGGATTTTTCAGGAAACCAAGAAGAAGTTCCATTGCACAGTTACCTGCACCACGTCCCATACTGCCGACTGTGGCATCAAGGAAACTTGCACCCATAGAACAGCTTTCTACTGTATTGGCAAAAGCCATCTGCTGATTGTTATGTGCATGGATGCCGACTTGTTTTCCCGCAGGTTCCATGTAGCCGAGATAAGTCTTAGTCAGTTCCTGAACCTGTTCCGGAAACAGAGAACCATAGCTGTCTACAATATAAACGGCCTTGATAGGAGAATCTGCCAGAAGTTTCAAGGCTTCTTCAATATCTTCTGTTTTGGCTTTGGAAATAGCCATGATATTGCAGGTAGTTTCATAGCCGAGGCTGTTTGCATATTCAATCATCTCGATAGCAGCAGGCATGGTATTGATATAAGTTGCCACACGAACCATGTCAAGAACACTTTCGCTCTTGGGGAGCAAATCTCTCTGGAGATTGGTTCTGCCGACATCGGCCATAACGGAAAGTTTCAGGTCGGTGTCATTATTGCCAACAATACGGCGGAGATGTTCTTCTTTGCAGAATTTCCAGTCGCCGAAGTCTTCCACTTTAAAGACATCTGTATCAGCGAGATAACCCATTTCCATATAATCTACACCGGCACGAAGATTGGCCAGATAGAGAGCTTTTACAAAATCATCAGTAAAAAAGAAATTATTTACAAGACCGCCGTCACGGATAGTAGCATCAAAAACCTTGATGTCAGGTCTGTAAGTCATTAAATTGCCTTTGCGTTCCATTGTTGATTCCTCCGGATTTGATATTTCATTTTAGCTGTTTAAAGCGTTTAAGCTTTAAATCACTATAGTAAATGATAGCACTTTTTCAGATAAAAATCAAGTGTTTTTGAAAAAATTTTTATTTTTGTGAAAAATCAATAAAACAGTCCTTGCTACAGGACTGTTTTTTGTTTTGTTATGCGGGAATATCATAAATTATTAATGATAATTGCAACCACAAACGAAATGATAATATTTCCTGCAAATTGCAGATAATACTTGAATGTATTCCATCCTTTGCGGTTTCTGGATGCATCCGGTTCATCCGGTTTGGTACTGCCCAGCACAATAGGCGCAATCATGGACAGGAAAAGTATACCCATGAAAGGAACTAATGCCGGGTCAGAATGAGAATCTGCCTCTATCATCAAAATAAAAATAATCGTCAGAACAGAAAGAATCCCATGACAAATATGATATTTCTTTTTCCATTTCCGGAAAGCCGGTTCGTCAAAAGGAATTGCCGGCGGAAAATTCCGTTCCGGCATCTGCGGAGTCGGATTCTGTTCTATCATAATATCAGAATCGCAGAAGTCACAGTGAATTACTTTGATATTTGGCGTAAACTTCAAAGCTGCACCGCAGTGAGGACATACCCCGTTCTGTAAAACAGTCATAGTTGCTGTCCTCCGTTACCATACCCGATAGTTCTTGCTGACAAAATAAACAAGCGGTGAAAGCCGTAAATCTTCAATCTTGATACCTTCATCCTGCAAAGCTCTGGATATGGTTTCAAATTTACCGCTGATGCGGAGCAGGTTTTCTATTTCTTCCCGACTGGGCTTGGATTTCCGGAGATATTGTTCTGTTGCATCGGTCATATAGCCATAGCTCCGGACTTGTGATTTTTTCAGTTCATGTTCCGGCTTGCCGTAATCAAATACCGGAATCAGGGAATCATTATCCCGATAATTCACAACAGCCTGCGAGATGATTTCCGGCAGAAAAGCAATTAATTCCACAGCGATTGAATAATCCGGACAGAATTTTGCAATTTCCTGAAATACCTTGTTTCTGGAAGATTCCTCTTTAATATCAGTCATCTTGTCCAGTGCAAGAAAAGTCAGGTCACCGACATTCTGCTTTGTGAACGGGCACGGCTCATAAGTTTCTGCATCCTGAATCAGAACGATAAATAATTTATTGATGCTGACCTGTCTGTCTGTTCTGGAAAGCAGTTCCTGATATAGCAAATCAGTCAAATCCGGATAGACAATGCCGTTAATTCTGGCTTCGCAGAACTGTTTTTCTCCCATATCGGCAGAGAATAACTTAATCCAGTAAACACGCTTTGTACCGAGATATTCCGGAATTTTGTCTTTCACGGTTTCCCACGGGTCGAGATTTTTTCCCTTTCCCTTGTGAAGGACAAGATGCTGTTCCGGAACATGGAACTTGTATTTTTTTCCGATAATTTCAGAAACTATTGTTTCCGAAGCCGGATTCTCCAGCGAATACAATACAGATTTCAGAACGCTTTCACTGAATTCAGCAGTACATGCTTTCATGGCATCTTCGAGAGAATTGCCGAGACTGGCGCAGGATTCGACAAGTTCTTCATCAAACCAGTCATGTTTGAGAATAAAAATCAACTGTGCGCTGAAACGGTTTTCACGGCTGTGAATCTGACCGAATTCCAGAGCGACATGCAGTGCCTGACCGGTATAATGCAGAGTATCACCCTCCAGCAATGCGTTAGGGCAGTGTTCCAAAATCAGATTAAGCAAAATCTTTCTCTGTTCTTCTGGTGATAATGTATCGAAATCGGGCATGATTTGCACTCCTTTATGTTGAAAATATTACTATTTCAGTATAACATAAATTCGGAACTCTGTCAATAGAAAAATCCCCTGCTTTCGGGGCAGGGGACTGAGAAATTATTCTGTAAAGCTTGTGATTAAGCCGACAATGTATTTCATGAGTTTGAGAGATTCTTCGGAATCGGGCTTGCCGTTGCCATTGAAGTCGATGGCTTTGAGCTGGGTTTCGGAGAGTTCTTCCTTGCCGAGAACCGCTTTATTGAGCGTGACAACGTCCAGAATGTCAATTTGACCGCTCCCATCGGCATCACCTTCCAGCAAGGTTTCAATTGGTGTTTCCGGTTCTTCTCCTGATTCTAGAGCACAGAACATAAGCAAGCTAATATCAATTCCGTTTTCCTCGCAGATTTTGCGGATTTCATCACATCTTTCTGGTTCATAATAATTATAAAAGTAAGTAATGAATCCATTTTCCAGAAAAGATTCCAAAGTATCAAGATAAAAATACTTTTCCGGACGTTGTTCTTCTGCTCCATAATGAATTTCTATCAAAATGTCATTTAATTTATTATAAGCTTCGGTCAAAGTAAGTTCATCAGCAAGGGTTTCAATTGGCGTTTCCTGCTCTTCTGCTGATTCTAAAACAAAAAATTCAAGTAAATTAGTATCAATTCCGTTTTCCTCACAAAGTTTGAGGACGGTGTCACATGCCTGAGCCTCATAATAAGGATAATAATATATGATATGCTCTATTTCCAGACACTCGTCTAATGGCGCAAGATATTCCCTCCAGCCGATACCATATGAATAGAGAAGGGCATCTAATTTATTATAAGCTTCGGTCAAGGTAAGTTCATCAGTATAAGAGGTAATGCTGTCATCTGCATATACAGGCAGATTCATGCAGGAAGAAAGCATAAGCAAAGAAGCTAAGAATGCAAAAGTTTTTTTCATAAAAATTCCTCCTTTATATCAATAGATAATAAAATGTTATCGTTCTATTCCCCCCCCATTATATATTTATTATATCACATCGGATTGTGAAATGCAATTGACAGAATATACAAAATTTAACAGCTATATTTGACAAATAAAACAGACCTCCCATTTTCGGGAGGTCTGAAAGAATTTTAAAATCAGCAGGATTCTTTTGCTTTTGTGGAAATTTCGAGCATCAGCTTTGCAAGCAGTTCATCAAGAGTCATATTGCCCAGATTATCGCCCTTTCTGGTGCGGACAGAAACGGTTTTTGCTTCGACTTCGTTGTCGCCGATGGTGAGCATATACGGGATTTTATCAAGTGTTGCTTCACGGATTTTCTTGCCCATTTTTTCGGCTCTGTCATCAATAGCGCATCTGATTCCGGCATTGGTGAGAGCTTCTTTGACTTCATTGGAAAAATCAAGATGACGGTCAGCAATCGGAATGATTTTTACCTGTTCCGGCGCAATCCATAACGGCATAGCCCCTGCGAAATGCTCAATCATGTAAGCAAGCGTTCTCTCAAAGCATCCCAGAGAGGTTCTGTGAATGATGTACGGAGTCTTCTTTGTGCCGTCCTTGTCGATATATTCCATGCCGAATCTCTTGGCTAAGAGCATATCAATCTGGATTGTTACAAGCGTATCTTCCTTGCCGTATACGTTCTTATACTGAATATCCAGTTTCGGGCCGTAGAAAGCGGCTTCATCAATGCCGACAGTGTATTCCAGACCGAGTTTATCAAGAATTTCCCCCATGACTCTCTGCGCTTCGTCCCACTGTTCCTTTGTGCCTTCATATTTATTATTCGGATTGGCAGGGTCCCACTGAGAGAATCTGTAAGTACAGTCCCCAAGCAGACCGACTGTATCAAGGAAATATTTTACAAATTCCAGACAGCCCTTGAATTCTTCTTCGAGCTGGTCAGGACGGAGAATATAATGTCCTTCAGAAATCGTAAACTGACGAACACGGATTAAACCATGCATTTCGCCGGAATCTTCGTTTCTGAACAATGTGGATGTTTCTGTTAATCTCATCGGCAAATCACGGTAAGAACGCTGTTTGTTCAGATATACCTGATACTGGAACGGACATGTCATCGGACGCAGTGCAAAACATTCTTTGGATTCATCATCGGGGTCACCTACAATAAACATACCGTCACGATAATGGTCCCAGTGGCCAGAAATCTTATAGAATTCACGTTTTGCGAATAATGGCGTTTTCGTCAGCAGACAGCCGTGAGCCTGTTCATAGTCTTCTACCCATCTCTGAAGGAGTTGAACAACTCTTGCACCCTTCGGCAGAAGCACCGGCAGACCCTGACCGATAGCATCCACAGTCGTAAAATATTCAAGTTCACGGCCAAGCTTGTTATGGTCACGGAGTTTGGCTTCTTCACGGCGTTTGAGTTCTTCTTCAAGCTGAGAAGCCTTCGGGAAAGATGTACCGTAAATTCTGGATAAGGACTTATTCTTTTCAGAGCCTCTCCAGTATGCGCCTGTACATGACAGAAGCTTGAATGCCTTAACAGGTTCAGTGGTCATGAGGTGAGGGCCTGCACAGAGGTCAGTAAATTCGCCCTGCTTATAGAAAGAAATCGGTTCGCCCTTTTCGGCATGTTCCTGACAGAGTTCGACTTTATAGGGTTCGTCCATGTCCTTGAGTTTCTGAAGGGCTTCTTCCGGAGAGAGCTGGAAGGCTTCAAGCGGAAGTTTTTCCTTAACGATTTTTTTCATTTCGGCTTCGATTTTTTCGAGTTCTTCGGGTTTGAACGGATGTTCGGCATCGAAATCGTAATAGAAACCGCCGTCAATGGCAGGGCCGATTGCGAGTTTTGTTTCGGGATACAGTCTCTTGACTGCCTGCGCCAGAATATGGGATGTCGTATGCCAGAAAGCTTTTTTTCCTTCGGGGTCATCGAATGTCAGAACCTCGAATGCACAGTCTTTTGTGAGGACTGTACGCATGTCACGGACTTCATCGTCAATCTTGACAGCACATGCGGCCTTATACAGCCCCATGCCGATGCCTCTGATAACTTCGGCAGATGTGAGATTTTCTTCGACTTCACGAATTGAACCGTCTTTAAGTGTTAATTTCAGCATAATAAATCAATCTCCTTTTTATCTTAATCATAATATCTTATCAGCATTTTCATGCTGTTTTGATTGTGTCAGAAATTCCTGTTCTTTCTCATGTAAAAAAGGTTCTATTATTTTTTTCACTTTTTGAAGACGAGACATTTTCTGTAGATGCAATAATAAATCCAAAGCAAAAAATATAAAAAAAGCATACAGAAAAGGTCTGAGAATTGAATAAGGAATCATATCGGCATAATATCCTATACATAAAAATAATACTGTCACATTATACATCAGAAAAATCTTGTCTAGTATTTGTATTTCTTTTCTAAATTTAACAGTTACTTTAATTTTAGTGCCTTTGCTGGTTGATTTGACATGAAATTGAAAGAAACAAAGCCAGAATTTTGGAATTTTTCCATAGATAGGATAGCCCTCTGATGATAGTTTTCTAGTATTTTCCAATGGTTCAAAGAGAATCTGCTTTATTTTTTCCGGTGTAAAAATGGAATACAGAATAAAATAATTTTTCATAACTATCTCCTGTCAAACAAAAACACCCCGAAACTACAGAATTTCCATAGTTTCAGGGCGATAGTTACCGCTGTTCCACCTGAATTTCATGCATCAATAGATATGCATCTCATTGACCGGATAACGGGGGTAAACCGCTGTGTATTAAACAGGCTCAGGAGTGGTATTCATCATCATCATTGTGAAATGCATTCCGTTTCAGCCCCGTTGCGGAATACTCTCTGTAATTTCATGGCTCTGCGCCGATGATAATGACTTCTCCGTCATCGTTTGAATCTATCATAGCACAAAAAATCGGATTTGTCAAGAGGAAATTTCCGCTTTTTCAAAATAAAATGATAAAATATCCCATTCATTTTCTATCAGTTCGTATCTGTTTTCCGGAGAATAGTTTTCTGAATTATGGTCAAGAATTGTGAAAACCGGAGGCATGATGCCTTTCAGATTGGATTCCAAATCGGAAATATTTTCAAACCGGATTTTTAAATCATCATTGTCGTAATAAGTATTGTCGTTTGTGAGGGTCAGAATCAGATTTTGCTGATAGACTTCTTCGGTAAAATCATAAGTAAATTCATGTTCAATCTTCTTGATATATTTTTTCGAGTGGACAGCGTTCAGGATTTCCAGCATTTCGGGACTATCAGCGACATTCGGATACATGACAGAAGTATCTGTTTCAGGGATACTTTTCTTTTGCGGTTCTGCCGGATGCAGTTTCGACTTGATGAAATTCCCGATTTCAGTGAGTTCTGCTTCGGTAACTTCTTTCGGGAGTCCCTGCGGATAGTCCAGAAAACTATAATCTGCGGAAACATGCTGACGGATTGTATGTTCATTTTTATCCTTATCTATGATATGCAGATGAATCTTATATCCGACAATGCCACCGAAACGGCTGTGTTCCGGATAATTCAGCAGTTCGCATTTTTTAATTTCTTCATAACGGAAATGCAGTTTTCTCTTTTTGAACTGAAATTCACATTCTTTATCATCCGCCTGAAAAGTCGCTTTCAGATACTGGAAACAATAATAGAGTATTGCAGATACAGAACATATCACCCACGAAATTATGCAAAACGGTATGGCTTTATCATCAGCCACAACAAATATGACAGAAGCACATGCAAGTACAAACGTAACCAACATCACAAAGAAAAACAGATAGCTAAAATCGCTGATATATTGAAATTCTTTTTTCATGATACTTATCTCCTTAGAGCAGACCAGTTTTGCGTTTCAGAAAATTTCCGATTTTCGTTAATTCTGTCTGTTTCAGTTTTTGGGAAATCTGTTCGGGATGTTGCTTTAATTTACCATCTAAGCTCATTTCCTGCTGAATGACATATTTATGATGATTCGTTAGAATTATCAGCTCTATTTTATAGCCGATTAAACTTCCGCCTCTGCCGTTTTTCGGAAAAGTGTCGAGCATGATTCCGGTAATTTCTTCATAACGGAAATGCAGTTCTTTTTTGGAAAGCGTAAAGGTACATGTTTCTTCATCGGCTTCAAAGCTTCCTTTCAGAGTGCTGAGATGCTTTCCCAGAACGCAGAATATGATAATAGAAATGAGAGTAACAGGAAATATCAATAAATTGAAAGTATATCTGAAAATTTCAGATGTTGCACCCAAAACAGGAAAAATCACAAAAAGAAACAGAAGCAGAAAAACAGTATTAAGATAACGGTGCGGACTGATATAGCAGAATTCTGTTTCCATAAGAATCATCCTTTCAGGTTCAGGCTTTTGTATAGCAGAGCATCAGATAGATAACGCTTGTGCAGACTGCAAACAGCAGAGAAGCTCCGCCGGAAATTTTAATTGCAAGTTCTCCTTTCTGAGCATCTTTTTCATGAACTTGTTTCAAAATCAGCCCCATACCGAGCGCACCGAGAATCACAGTCGGCATGATGTATCTGAAATTCATCGTGCAGGTGAATTTGTAATCGGCGGACATCTTGTAGATGCTCACCATCATGACGGCATAGAAACTGAACAGAAATGCTTTCTCAATAGGCTTCATCAGATTATTTTTTCGGAAGCATACCAGAATCAGGCAAATCAGGGCACAGAGAGCAATTAGGACATTCAGCCAGAACAGAATAAAAGAAATTTTGTTGACAAAGGGAAAATCTTTGAATGTATTTTCGTTGATATATTCACCGAACAGAGCATTTTTCATCAGGGCGATTATCGGGTTATGCTCGTTATAGCTTCCGGCCTTATCGGCAGAATACCATTGTTCATAGACAGAGCTGAACTGATAGCCGGAAAAATCAGTGATTCTGTCGATAAATTTCTCATCTCCCAGATACTGCGCAAGACTGGTGCTCATTTCCTGAACGTAATTGAACGGTACTTTCCATTTCAGATAGCTCCGCACCTGATACCACAGGCCAAGCGGTGCGCACAGGCATCCGAACAGCACGAACTGTTTGAATAAGTCCTTGCCTTTGGTTTTGAAATTCCGAATCAAAACAATCAGGAATACCAAGGCAACCGGCGGAGCAATCAGCGCAGAAGAAAGCTTTGTCATCATGCCGAATCCGATACAGAGCGCAATGTTCAGGATATTTTTCAGATTAGGGGTATCAATCCATTTCAGCGTGCAGAGCACTGCTCCCATGATGAACACGACAGACAGAATATCATTATTGATACATCCGCCGAATAAGATAAATGTCGGATGAAAGCTAATCAGAATCAGCGGAATATACAGAGCTTTTCCGTCAAGCTTGAAATGACGCAGAATTTTATATCCTGTAATCATGATGCACATGGAATAAAACAGAGTTAATGTCTGGATGCTTTCACGGGCTGGATTTCTGCCGGTATTCAGGAAGGTTTCACTGATATAGACCCATAATGCGCTCAGTGCGTGATGCAGGGGAGGATGATAGAACTGTCTCCGTTCACGAACATCGAAATCTGCAAGATGATGATTTACTACAAGATATTCAATATAGGCAGCGTGGCCGGATTCCCCCTCGAATTTTCCCATATCATGCTGACGGGTATAGACCGAAGTCCCCAGAATATAGTATAATTTCAAAAAAAATCCGATGCCGAGAATCAGCATGGAGTTGACTTGTCTCCGAAAGTTTTGCTTGTCCGCTATGCGGTAAAATCCGCACAGGAGAGCACATCCGCCGGCAAAATGCCAGATGGCCGGATTCTTGGATTTAGAATATAGTATCAGCAGAATAAAATCTGCAATTACCGCCAGACTGCCATAGAGACAGGCTTTTTTCCTGTCAAGCTTTCCGGAACGGTAACAATGCAGGGTGATGCAGACGATTCCGCTAAATAACAATAGTTCTGCCAGCCAGAGCATATTATTCGGAATGTTGTCAACAGAACCCAGAAAAAATGGATTCTGAAACAAACAAAGGAAAAGCATCCACAAATAAGGATGCGTGCCGAAGGATTTGACCAGTTTATCTGTCAAAGTTTGAGGATTCACAAATATCAGCCTTTCTTTATTGGATTATTATAATGCTTTTATTATATAACAGAAGAAATAGTTTGTCAAGAAAAAATTGCCAGATTCCGGAAAAGAAAATTATTTTTCCGGAATCTGGCGGAATTCTGTAGAAAGCATTCCCATCGCTGCAAAAGTAGCAACTTCATCATCAGAAATATCTTTTCCATGTTTTTCAAGAGAAAGCTTTCTGCCGACAATTACATGACATTCGATATTGTCAAGACCGCTTTCCATGCGGACAAAGACAGTTTCACCGCTGGGAAGCGTGCCTTCCATGCTGGCATGGAGACGCATCAGCCCTTCATTGACCTTTTCTCCGTTGATATATAATGTTACTTTCGATGCCTTTGCATTGGAGCGTTTCATAGTAATCATGATGTCATGTGTGCGGTAATTATATTTCCAGACTTCATTTTTCTTCTGGAAAGGATTGGAAAAATTCATTGTGTTATCCCCCTTGGACAGTTTTTGAAATTATCTCTATTATAGCATAGTTCCGGAGGCTTGTCAAATTATATGTTTATTTTTAATTAAATTTTAAAAATATTTTTCTCTCAAAAAAGACTTGCCTGATTTCTGAAAATGTGCTATAATAAATTAAAATATAAAAACACATGAAAGGGGCTGTTCAGAAATGAGCAAATTATTAATTGTAGATGATGAAGTCAATATCAGGGCGGTCGTCAGAGAATACGCAGAGTTTGAAGAATATCAGGTGGATGAAGCCGAAAACGGTATGGAAGCTGTCGAAAAGTGCAAGCAGAATGACTATGATTTGATTATTATGGATGTCATGATGCCTAAATTAGATGGCTATTCCGCAAGCAAAGAAATCAAGAAACATAAGAATATCCCGATTATTATGCTCTCTGCAAGAGGCGAGGAGTATGATAAATTATTCGGCTTTGAAATCGGCGTGGATGATTATGTTGTCAAACCGTTTTCCCCGAAAGAACTGATGGCACGTGTCAAGGCGGTTCTCATGAGAAGCCGTGCCTCTGCACCCGCACCTGCCGAACCGCAGGAAGAAAAACGTGAAACCCTCGTCTTTGAAGGCCTTGAAATCGACATGGCAGGCCGTGAAGTCTATGTTGACGGCAAAAAAGCTTCTATGACTCCCAAGGAATATGACTTGTTATTCTATCTTGTCCGGAATAAAGGCCTTGCACTGACCCGTGACAAGCTTCTGGAATCCGTCTGGGGCTACGACTTCTTCGGCGATGACAGAACTGTCGATACACATATCAAGATGCTGAGAAACAGCCTCGGAGAATACAGAAAATTTATTGTTACTCTCCGTGGCATGGGTTATAAATTTGATGCTAATGCAGAGTAAGAAACAAACGGACATCACGGAACAGACAGAAGCATCCGCCGTGAAACAGAAACATAAAAAAGGGAAATGCCGGTTTTCTTTGCATACGCTTCTGGCACTGGCATTTATTATTTTCAGTGTGATTACATCCGGCCTGCTGTTGCTGGAAGTTGTCTTTCTGGAAAAATTTTATTATTATTTCAAGATTCAGGAAACAAAAAACAGTGCTACGGAACTGCTGAATGCCTATGGTTCTGAAAATTTTGAAGAAATTATGCGTTCGGTATCGTTCAGCAACCAGATATGTATTTCTGTTATTGACAGCCGGAATTATATTCTGTATCAAAGCGATGTCATGGGAAACAGATGTCTCCTGCATGGCTGGCATAACTATCTGTTCGATATTCAGCAGGAAATCAAAAGCAGTGAAAACGGCATGATTTGCATGAATGTCTTTGATGAGCAGATTAATATGAAAACGCTTGTTCTCGGCAGTATTATCGGAGACATCAGCAATCCGGACGGATATATCATATTTAATACGGCTCTTGAACCGGTCGGTACAACGGTGCATCTGCTCAAGCGTCTGCTTCTGATGATTGCCTTGTTATTATTATGTGTCGGCTTTATCATTGCGCTGATTGTCTCAAACCGGCTTGCCGTTCCGATTGTCCGGATTACAGAATCTGCCAAGCGTATGGCGCACGGCAATTATGATACGGAATTTGAAGGCCAAGGCTATAAAGAAGTAGAAGAACTTGCCCAGACACTTACTTATGCCGAACATGAAATTTCTAAAGTCGATACCATGCAGAGAGACTTAATCGCAAATGTCTCCCATGACCTGCGGACTCCGCTTACCATGCTGAAAGCATACGCTGAAATGATTCGTGATTTGTCCGGTGACAATCCCGTCAAGCGAAATGCGCACCTGCAAGTGATTATAGAAGAAACCGACAGACTCACAATGCTGGTAAATGATATTCTTGATTTGTCAAAACTCGAAAACGGCAGTCAGAAACTCGAACTAAGTACTTTTGATGTCACTGTATGGATGACGGAAATCTGTTCCCGCTATAAAGGTGTGTCGGAACAGATGGGCTATCATCTGTCATTTACGCCGGATGAATCCAAAGAAGTGACATGTGATGCCGGAAAAATGGAACGTGTTGTCTGCAATCTGATTAACAATGCCATTAATTATACCGGCGATGACAAACAAGTCTTTGTTCGGCAAATCAACACCCCGACCGGAGTCAGAATTGAAGTCCGTGATACCGGCGCAGGCATTGAGGAAGATAAAATCAAGAAGATTTTCGCCAAGTATTACAGAAGCGAAAATCACAAGCGTGAAGTGGTCGGCACTGGACTGGGATTATCCATTGTCAAGGCAATACTGAAACTGCATAATTACGGATACGGTGTCCGTTCCAAACTGGGGGAAGGCTCTGTTTTCTGGTTTGAAATCAAATAATTATCACGAAACTGTCACAAACTTATCATGTGATTTTCATGATAATGATATATAATACACTATGGTCAGTGAGAGCTGACTTTATTACTCTTTGATAATAGCGTTTTACCCCAACGTTATTATAAAATCCCCAATAATCCCTATATCATGCACAAGAGTCCTCATCCGAGGATTTTTGTGTTTTTTCATGAAAAAACAAACAATATCAAAATGATATACAAAACTTTCATATTGTTTTCATGTAATTATCACAAAAAGCCGTAATCACACCATATAATTATCACAAAAGCCTGCTATAATACAATTGTTCCCGAAAGAGAACAATATTCTCCCCCTTTTAGAGTAATTAACGTCACTCCAGCGTTAATTATAAAAATCCCTATAATCCCTATATCATGGCAAAACACCCTCTGTCTCAGCAGAGGGTGCTTTGTTTTTTCATAAAGCGGAAAAAATAAAAAAACTGACCGCCGGAAAGCGGTCAGTTCTGAAAAGAGTTATGCATTCAGCAGTTTTTCGGCAGCAGCCATTTTTACACAGAGTACGAACAAATCCATTGCTTTCTGGAGTTCTTCTGCTTCCGGATAGGAAGGCGCAATTCTGATGTTCTTGTCTTCAGGGTCTTTTCCGTAGGGGAACGCCGCACCTGCACCCGTCAGGACAACGCCTGCTTCCTTGCAAAGCTGAACAATCCGCTTTGCACAGCCTTCCGGAGCGTTGAAAGATACAAAATATCCGCCCTTCGGTTCTGTCCATTCGCCGATGCCCAGAGGCTTGATTTCTGCATTGAGTGTATCCAGAACAATTCTGAACTTCGGTTCAAGCAGAGCACGCTGTTTTTCCATGTGTGCAAGAATGTTTTCAAATTTTCCGTCAAAGAATTTGACATGACGCATCTGATTGATTTTATCAAAGCTGATAGTGAATGTACCAAGTGCTTTCGTCAGGTCTTTCAGGTTTTCTTTAGAGGCAGCCAGCAGGGAAACACCTGCACCGGCATGGGTGATTTTTGCAGTGGATGCAAAAATATAAATAATATTTTCATTGCCGTTCTTTCTGGCTTCTTCCAGAATCGGAAGAATTGTCTTCGGATTATCGCACAGATGATGAATGCAGTAAGCATTATCCCAGAAAATACGGAAATCTTTTGCAGCAGGTTTCAGAGCTGCGAATCTCTTGACAGTTTCATCACTGTAAACTACACCTGACGGATTGGAATACTGCGGTACGCACCAGATACCCTTGATGCTGTCATCTTCTGCAACAAGTTTTTCAATCATATCCATATCAGGACCGCTTTCACTGGTCGGGATATTAATCATCTCAATGCCGAAAAATTCTGTAATTCTGAAATGTCTGTCATAACCGGGAACGGGACAGAGAAATTTTACAGTATTCAGCTTGCTCCACGGTGTATTGCCAAGCAGGCCGTGAGTATAAGCATAGCTGATGGTCATGTACATTGCCTGAAGGCTGGCATTGCCGAACATAAACAGTTCATCCGGCTGTGCCCCTACCATCGGCGCAAATAATTTCTTGGCTTCCGGAATACCATCCAGAAGACCGTAGTTTCTGTAGTCACCGGCTTCGCCGTTCAGGTCATCATTTGTCAGGCAGGTAAGCAGACCGGCACTCAGGTCAAGCTGTTTGGGAGATGGCTTGCCTCTGGACATATCCAGTTTCAGATTCTGGGACTGGTAGTCCGCATAGGCTTTTTTGCAGCCTTCATAAAATGCAGAAAGTTCTGCTGTCTGGTAATCTTTCAGGTTCATGGAAGTATCTTTCCTTTCTGGTAATTAAAATTTCTAGTTTATTATAACTCAGAATTGTCAGTTTTGCAAGTAATCCAATGCATTTTATCTGAAATTTTGTAGCTTTACACGAAAAACAAAACAAATACCGGTAATTCCCTGTGAAATTTGTACGCATGACAAATTCATTTGTATTCGCTAGACAAACAAACAGGAAACGTTTTTTCTGATTCGGAAAAAATTTTTTCTAGCCCCTTGACAAATTTGTCAAAAAAGTTTACAATAATAATATTGTGAATGATATGATACGCTGCCCCATGGCAGCAATTTATATCTGTAAGCTTGCGCAGGCGTATTTGCGGCTTTATATATTATTATTAATTTTTTTTTGAAAATTGAACGAATACAGGAAGCGGCATTTACCGCCTGAGTGGAGTTTTGGCAATAAATTATGAAAAAACTTTACAAATTTAAGGGAGGTAATGCAGATGACAGGTTTTTTGATTGGAGTAATTGTTGTCCTGATTGCGGCTGTTGTCTTGGTCTGGAAAGTCTATTCCGGAAAAGTGGATTCCGCCGAAAAAGAAGGCTTTGAAAAAGGTGTCGAACACCGCCGGAAAGAAGATGAAGCAGCCCTCAGTTCCGCACAGAAGGCAGCACATGCAGAAATGCAGTCTGCCAGAGACAAAATCGCAGAAGCGGAACGCATGATGCAGCAGGCGCAGTATCAGTTTGAAGAAGCTGACAAAGAAGCCGAAAACCGGAAAAAAGAAATTCTGGTCGAAGCAAAAGACGAAATTTATAAACTCCGTCAGGAAGCAGAAAAAGAAATCCGTGACAGAAGAAACGAAATTTCTAAACAGGAACGCCGGATTCATCAGAAAGAAGAAACACTCGACAAGAAAATTGATGCACTCGAACAGAAAGAAGAAGCCATTCAGGAAAAAATTAAGGCTGTTGAAACTTTGAAAGAAGAAACAGAAACTATCCGTCAGGCTCAGCTAAGCACACTCGAACGTATCTCGGAATTTACCCGTGAACAAGCCAAAGAGTACATGCTTAAAACTTTGGAAGAAGATTTGATTCACGAAAAAGCCGTGAAGATTTCTTCTTATGAACAGCAGCTCAAAGAAGAATGTGAGGAAAAAGCAAGAAGCTATGTGTCTTTGGCAATTGCAAAATGTGCCTCCGACCAGGTTTCTGAAGCCGCTGTTTCGGTCGTGGCTTTGCCAAATGACGAAATGAAAGGCAGAATCATCGGACGGGAAGGACGTAATATCCGCACACTCGAAACCCTCACCGGCGTGGATTTGATTATTGATGATACTCCGGAAGCAATTACACTTTCCTGTTTTGACCAAGTCCGCCGTGAAATCGCAAGAATTGCACTCGAAAGACTTATTTCGGACGGCCGTATTCATCCCAGCCGTATCGAAGAAATGGTCGAAAAAGCCAAGCGTGAAGTCGAACATAAAATCAAGCAGGAAGGAGAACGGGCCGTTCTGGAAACAAACGTTCACGGCCTGAATCATGAACTGATTAAACTGCTCGGCCGTCTGAAATTCAGAACCAGCTACCGGCAGAATGTTCTGACACATTCGATTGAAGTCGCACAGCTTTCTGGTGTGCTCGCCGCAGAACTCGGCGTGGATGTCAGTCTTGCCAAACGTGCCGGACTTCTGCACGACATCGGCAAGGCTCTGACCTCTGAAATGGAAGGCTCTCATGTACAGCTCGGTGTGGATGTCTGCCGGAAATGTCACGAAAATGCTGAAGTGCTCCATGCTATTGAAGCACATCACAACGATGTCGAACCCCGCACGGCGATTGCATGTATTGTACAGGCCGCTGATGCCATTTCTGCGGCTCGCCCCGGCGCAAGAAGCGAAAATTATGACAGCTATATCAAGCGTCTGGAAAAACTTGAAGAAATCTGTACATCCTATAAGGGTGTTGAAAAATGCTATGCAGTACAGGCAGGCCGTGAAATCCGTGTCATGATTCAGCCGGATGTCATCAGTGATGAAAAAATGGTGCTCGTTGCCCGTCAGATTGCTCAGCAGATTGAAAATGAAATGGAATATCCCGGTCAGATTAAAGTCAATCTGATTCGTGAAAGCCGGGTTGCAGAATATGCAAAGTAAACATGTTACATCAGGGACGGCGAAAAGCCGTCCCGTTTTTTTAAGGAGTTGATTTCTATGCCGAAAACGGCCAAAACCATTTTTGGAACAACCGAAAATTCTAATTTTATCCTGAATATGACACCGGAAAGCTATTATCAGTATAATCTGAAAATTCTGCTGGGCTTTCTGATTCTGATGCCCTTGTTCAGCATTCCTCTGGAATTTTTTAAAGTCTACAGTGTGCCCGGAATGGCACTTTCTATTGCAGGAGTGTTTGCGATTGTGTTTGTCTTTATCGGATTTATGAAATCCGAAACACCCAAGAAATTATTTCTTCCGGCGTATCTGCTGGGAGGGATGCTGATATGGGGAATTGTCAGCTTTTATAATTCTTATGATTATATGATTTCGATATTCGGCGAAGACGGCAGAAGCGAAGGCCTTCTTTCTTTGCTGTTTTACGGCGGATTTTTTCTGCTGGGCGCACAGCTCGGCACGGATGATAACCGCCTGAAACTTCTGCACGGCATGTTATGGCTCGGCCTTGCGGAATGTTTCTGGAGTCTGTTCCAGATGCTTCCGCTGGGATTTCCGTCTTATTATAGAAATCTTGAACCAATGTTGTTGTTCAATGTCTATCTGCCGTCCGGACTGACCGGAACACCAGTTTCTCTGGGTGTGATGCTGTCAGTTCTGCTGATTCCGGCACTTCTGGAAGCTGTTTTTACAGAGAATCCGAAACAGAAAATTATGAATTATATCTGTATTTTCTGTTTTTCCTTGACTGCCGTCCGGACACAGTGCCTTGCCGGTGTGGCTGGCATCCTCCTTGCGTTTGTGATTTCGCTTATCTGCATCCTGATAAAAAAATCCGGAAAAAAAGCTGTTATCTGTCTCGTGACTGCATTTGCTGGAATCGTTCTGGGATTTGCATGGAATTATATTTCCCCCTCACTGAATGGTACAAGCATTTCATTATTAGAAGAAACAAGCGTTTCGGATGGCATCTATTTCTATGACGGCGGTGTGCTGTGGGAAGACAGTTCCTATCGTCTGGAAGCAAGCGGTTATTACGTCAAAAATGCAGATAACAATCCTAACGGAAGTTTTCAAATCGAAAGTATTTCGGATGTATACTGTTATTTATGGAACAGTACTTTGAATATCATCAAACGTTATCCTCTCGCCGGAAGCGGTCAGGATAATTTAGTTTTTCCACAGCTGTATCAGAGTCTGATTGTGCAGTCTAATCCGAATACATTCGACCGGTGCGGAAATTATTATCTTCAGATGGCCGGAACAACAGGCCTCCCCACGCTGATACTGTTCCTGATACTGGCAGTTCTGACGGTTGTCCGTGGCGGAATGGCTGTCCGCAAAGAAAAAAACTGGATGCATACTGAGATTTTCTGTATGGTTGTTTTATATCTGCTTCTGATGCTTATCAGTACGGGAAGCATTACCATCACGCCATTGTTCTGGATGCTGGGAGGAATATGTATCAGCCTGTACGAACCGGAAAAATAATACATTATGTAAACCTCGGCTAACTTTTTAGTCGGGGTTTCTGTTTGTTGTGAACAATATCTTCCCGCAGGACAAAAAAATTTTGTTTCAGCTAACAAATCTTGTGATTTTGCTTGATTTTTCGGTTAGACTATGCTAAAATATATATTGTAGGATTTATCTGTAGTATGATATTTGCTCAGTAATTTCAGATAATTGAGACTGCTGACGGCAGAAGGCCGCAGCAGTCCCTCCTTACCATGCAGGTTAGAAACCACTAACTTTATGGCGGATTTTCTGAAAAATAAAATAAAATCACAAAGGAGGGCTTTTGCATGATGCTGACAAAAAAACGTCCCTTCAATGCAGTAAGTATGCTTGTGCTGACGATGTTGTTCCTGCTGTCCAGTTTCTCAGGACTGACTGCTTTCGCAGCAGGCGAATATATTGCTACTTGGGATGAATATAAAAATGCCGGAGGGGCTTCTTCTTCATGGAATGATGTCGCCAACGCTATGGATGATGTGCTGGAAGCCGCTGATGCACTCTATCAAAACGGAGATGCAGGCGGAGCACATGGTGCAGTCAATGCCGCATATTATGGATATTACGAAACAACAGGCTTTGAACGGGTTGCAATGGGATATATTGCCGGAAGCCGTAAAACAGAAGTCGAATTACAGTTCAGTTCCTGTAAGACCGTTACTAAAAACGGCGGTTCGACAGATGAATTTTTTACAGAATTAAGCAAACTTAGTGAAATGCTCCATACTGATGCCAATAAGCTGGATGGTGTCGGTGATACCGGAACAAGCGGTCTTTCCAGAGAAGGAGAGGTTCAGCCTGCGGAAGAAAATGCTGATGCCTCCGCAGATAACGCCGTTCCTGAAACACAGACGGAAACTGCTTCTGCAATACCTGCCGGAAATGCTGTCAGTGTCGGCGGTGGCGGCGGCGGAATGGTGACATTCATCGCCTGTCTGGGAATTATCGTCCGTGAAGGACTGGAAGCAATTCTGGTTGTCGGCGCAATTATCGCTTATCTGGTGAAATCCGGCAATAAAGATAAACTTAAGTTTGTCTATACAGGATGTGTGCTGGCAATCGGCGCAAGTTTTCTGTGCGCTTGGCTTTTAAGCCTCCTGAAACTCGCTAACAGTGCAAATCAGGAAATTATTGAAGGCATCACCGCTTTGATTGCTGTGCTGGTGCTGTTCTATGTCAGCAACTGGATGGTATCAAAAGCCGAGTCCGAAGCATGGACAAAATACATCGATGAACAAATTAAAGTATCTGCCGAAACCGGAAATGTCTTTACACTGGCATTTACTGCATTCTTAGCTGTATTCAGAGAGGGTGCGGAAGTGATTCTGTTCTATCAGCCACTTCTGAGCGATGACCCTAAATATGTCTGGGGCGGTTTTGCACTTGGATGTGTGATACTGGTATTTGTATTCTTAGCCATCAGATTCCTGAGTGTCAAGCTTCCGATTCGTCCGTTCTTTCTGGGAACAAGCATTCTCATGTTTATAATGTCGATTTCGTTCTTAGGTTCGGGCATCAAGGAACTTATCGAAGGTGATGTCATGACAATGACTTCTCCGGCGATTTTAGCAAATCTGATTCCGACCAACAATGTATTCGATGTGCTGGGAATTTATCCTTGTCTGGAAACACTGATTCCGCAGTTGATTCTGATTTTTATCACCATCATGATTTTTGTGATGCAGAAATGGAACTCCAGAAACAGAAAAGAAGCCGGTATTCTGGCGATTGTGCTCGGCGGACTCGGTATTCATAAATTTTATCTTGGTAAGTACGGAAAAGGCCTTATCTATGTGGCAACATGCTGGTCAGGGATTCCGTTCCTGATTAGCATCGGCGAAGGCATTCACTTTCTGACCGAATCAGATGAACAGTTTGAAGAAGAACTCAAACCTAAGCCGAAAAAAATAAAACCGGCGAAAAAATAAGTTTTCATCCTGATGCAAATCAGGCTGATATATAATAAGAAAATTTGTCAGAATTGATTTAGGAGGAAATGAACAATGACAAAGAAATTAGTTGGCATTGCACTGCTCGCTTCTATGGCACTGTCCCTGACAGCCTGCGGCGGCAATACAGAATCTACATCCACAACAGCAGAAAATACTGCATCTGTTGCAGAAACTGCTGCACAGACTCAGGCTGATGACAACAGCTCCGAAGCAGATGTCACTTCCGCTGAAGCTGTTGATGCAGAAGTCAACAGCGAAGCTGCTGCGGATGTTCCCGGTGTCGGCGATGCAGCAGGCTTTACAGAAATCCCGATTTTTGAAGATATTGAAGAAGGCTTCCTGAATGTATCTGCTGTATACTTCCAGCCTGTTCCGATGTCCGGCGGTAACGAAAGTATCGAAGGCTTTGACCTGCATCTGGAAGCTGACGTTTCTGCTCTGGAAAATACACTCGGTTTCGGTGTCGGTGACTGGGTTCCCTACATGACCGTAGATTACAGAATTATCGCTTCTGACGGTACAGATGCTGCAAAGGGTTCTTTCATGGTAATGAGCGCATCTGACGGCCCTCACTATGGTGCAAATATCGCTCTGCCGGATGCAGATACTTATACACTGGAATTTACATTCCACAGTCCGGAAGAAAACGGCTATCTGCTTCATGTAGATGCTGAAACAGGCCCTGGCGGAAGCTTTGATGATTATTTCAAGGACGGCAATCTGACCGTTACTTATGAAGGCTGGGAATATCTGCCTCAGGAATGGTGATTTCTGCCATATATCTGCACAAAATCAGGCGCCGTGTCCTGCACGGCGCACTTGTGTGTTTCTGACGGCATAAAAAAGGAGGTCGCTTTCTATGCTGAAATATTTTGTGGATACTACCGAAGCCCTGCTTTCGGGAGCTCTGCTGACAGGAATGTTATATTTTTATATTAGTATATCCGGCAGAAAAGGAAAAATTTTTGCTTTGCTCGGTCTTCTGATGGGGCTTGCCGGTGCAGGAACAGTCGCTTATCTTAAAAACGGAACAAAACTGCTGACTTCTTCCAAATGGAACGAAATCGTCATGATTCTGTTTTTTATCGCATTGGGTGCACTGATGCTGTTCTGGATAAGTTCAGCACTGCGGAAACCGCTTTCCGGAGTCAGCGGATGGATAAACTGTATCATGCTTTGTGTTATCATGATAATTACAGTGACTTATGCCCTGCCGGATGTGCTGGTGTATCCGTATTCGATTCTGCTGGTTGAAAAATCTGTATTATCAACAGCCTTTATTTTCAAAGTTATCGGGATTCTGTTCGGAATTATTCTGATATTTCTGGCTGGACTGTCTGCCGGAAAGGGACTGATTCGCCTTGATGCCGGAAACAAAATGCTGATGCTCAGTCTGGGACTTGGCATGAATGGACTCCGTCATCTTACTATGTGTCTGAGAATTATGCTGACTAAGAAACTGATTCAGAATCATCAGTTGTTCGGTGATGTGTCACTGTTCAAGATTGCACAGTTTTCCTCCAATCATGATAACTGGTTTATTTTCGGAAGCATGATAATTTCAGCATTCATCCCCGTTCTGATATGGATAAAAAGCCGGCATGTCAATGAGCCTTATAAAACCCCTGCTGAAAAACGGAAAATTCTGAAAAAATGGCTTGTCAACAAACGCTGGGCGGGACTTGCTACAGCCTGTCTTGTACTGAGCCTGCTCAACCTGACAGAACTGAAAGCGATTGCCAATCGGGAAGTAGAGCTTTCTCCTGTAGAAGATGCACCCGTGATAGACGGCAATGTCGAAATTACATTCGAGATGGTCGAAGACGGGCATCTGCATCGTTTTGCATATACAACGGAAAATAATATTGCAGTCAGATTTATTGTTATCAAAAAGCCGAATTCTTCTTCCTACGGTATCGGGCTGGATGCCTGCGATATATGCGGAGAAACCGGCTATTATGAAAAAGATGGTCAGGTTGTCTGCAATCTCTGCGATGTTGTGATGAATATCAATACAATCGGATTCAAAGGCGGGTGCAATCCGATTGTGATTCCGTACAGCATCGAAAACGGAAAAATTCTCGTCCCGACAGACGGCCTTTCCGAGTTCGAGAAAGAATTCAAGTAAGGGGGCAGAGCGTTATGTTTTTCAGAATGATAAAAGGCACACTGCTCCGGCAGTGGAAGAAAATGCTTATGATAGCCTTTACTATTGCGCTGGGAGCATCACTTGCATCGGCAATGCTCAGTGTGATGCTCGATGTCGGAGATAAAGTCAATCAGGAACTGAAAACCTATGGTGCGAATATCACAGTTGTTCCGAAGGCTTCTTCTGTTCTCAATGAATTATATGAAGTCGAGGACGGCGAAGGCACAGGAGCTTATCTCCGTGAAGATGAACTCGGAAAAATTAAAACTATCTTCTGGGCGTTTAATATTGTAGATTATGCGCCATTTGTAACAGTCAGCGGAACGCTGGATGACGGCTCGGATGTGAAAGTTATTGGAAGCTGGTTCAATCATCACATGGAACTCCCCACAGGTGAACAGCTCGATGCCGGAATCGCCAGCCTCCGAAGCTGGTGGGAAATCGAATCCGGCGAATGGCTCGATGAACAGTCTAACGAAGATGCTGAAATTGCCATGATTGGCACTGCTTTGGCAGAAAAATTAAATCTCACAGTCGGAAGTACTTTGCATGTCACCGGAAATCAAAAAGATAAAAATTTCCGGATTGTCGGTATTTTTGATGCCGGCGGTGAAGAAGATGACCAGATTTTCGCTCCCTTGAATACTGTACAGGATATGGAAAATCTTGACGGATGTATCGACAGTATCGAAGTCAGTGCACTGACAACGCCTGATAACGAATTGGCGGAAAGAGCCGCCAAAGACCCCAGCTCCCTGACGGTTTCACAGTATGAAATCTGGTACTGTACTGCGTATGCAAGCTCTATCTGTTATCAGATTCAGGAGGTTATTACAGATTCTGTAGCATCTCCGGTGCGTCAGGTAGCCGATTCCGAAGGTGCAATTCTGGAAAAAACCCAGCTCCTGATGATTTTAATCACAATTCTGAGCCTGATTGGTGCAGCACTGGGTATCTGCAATCTGGTGACAGCGAGCGTGATGGAACGAAGCAGTGAAATCGGCCTGATGAAAGCCATCGGCGCACAAAACGGTGCAATTTCCGGACTGGTGCTGACAGAAATCTTTATCACTGCGATTTTCGGCGGAATTATCGGATTCTTTGCCGGATTCGGATTCGCACAGATTATCGGACATACAGTATTTGGTTCAGCAATTTCGCTCCGGCCGGTCGTGATTCCGATTGTGGCGATTCTGGTCGTGCTTGTCACGCTTGCCGGAAGCATTCCGGCGGTCAGAATGCTTCTGAGACTGCGTCCGGCAGAAGTGCTTCACGGCGGTCATTAAGAGAGGAGATTTATCATGAAAAAAAGACAGATGTATTTTCGCATGATTACCGCTTCTCTGATGCGGAGACGCTCCAGAATGCTGGTAGCCTTGCTTTCTATTGCCATTGGTGCAACAGTACTTTCCGGACTGGTAACTATCTATTATGATGTTCCACGGCAGATGGGCGCACAGTTCCGTAATTACGGGGCAAATATGATTTTTACAGCATCAGAGGATACTTTCACGCTCTCAGACGTTCAGCAGGGAACAGCACTTATTGAAGCTGATAAATTAGTCGGCGTTGCTCCGTATCGTTATGAAAATGTCAGAGTTCATGAAAGTCCCGTTGTGGTCGCCGGTACAGATATGAACGGCGCACAGGCGACAAGTCCTTACTGGCATATCGAAGGCGAATGGCCTTCTGCTGACGGTCAGATAATTGTCGGCGCAAATATTGCAGAGTCATTCCGCCTGAAAACAGGCGAAATGCTGGAAGTCAGCTATACGCCGTCAGAAATCGCCTCCGGTGATGAAGCGATTCAGGATACTGTTCTGGAATTTGAAATTACTGGTATTCTGGATACCGGCGGTTCAGAAGAAGATTATCTCTATATGTCTCTGACCGATTTGGAAGAATTAACAGGAGAAGCAGGTGCAATTGATGTCGCTGAACTCAGTATTTCAGCAAATTCAGATGAACTGTCCGGCTATGCTGAAGAAATCAGCAGTACAGTCAGTGCAGTTAATGCACGGCTTGTCAAGAGAGTAACTGCATCCGAAACGACTGTATTAACCAAGTTGCAGGCACTTGTTCTGCTTGTGACGGTGGTGGTGCTGGCTCTGACAATGATTTGTGTCGCAACAACAATGACGGCTGTCGTGACCGAACGAAGAAAAGAAATCGGTTTGAGAAAAGCTATCGGCGCATCGGATACCAGCATTGTAAAAGAATTTCTCGGTGAAAGCATGATGCTCGGCGGACTTGGCGGAATTTTAGGTTCTGTGCTGGGATTTGTATTTGCTCAGCAGGTAAGCATTCATGTATTCAGCAGTTCGATTTCGTTTATGCCTGCACTTGTGCCAATAACAATTCTGGTTTCGGTACTGGTGACAGGACTGTCCAGCCTGATGCCTATCCGGAGCGCAACCGAAGTCGACCCGGCATTAGTGCTCAAAGGCGAATAAGAGAGGTGTTTTATCATGAGCTTACTGGAATTGAAAAATGTTTATAAAATCTATGGCGAGTTACATGCCCTTGATAATGTCAATATGAAAGTCGAAAAGGGCGAATGGGTTTCGATTATGGGGCCTTCCGGCTCTGGCAAAAGCACAATGATGAATATTATCGGCTGTATGGATAAGCCCAGCAAAGGAGAAGTTTTGCTTGATGGCGTGGACATCGCCAAGGAAAGCGCAAAAAATCTGACGACTGTCCGGAGAGATAAAATCGGCCTGATTTTTCAGCAGTTTCATCTTGTCAATTATCTGACGGCTGTCGAAAATGTTATGCTGGCACAGTATTATCACAGCATTCCGGATGAGAAAGAAGCAATGGAAGCTCTGGAACGTGTCGGACTTGCTGACCGTGCCAAGCATCTGCCAAGTCAGCTTTCAGGCGGTGAACAGCAGAGAGTCTGCGTCGCAAGAGCATTAATCAACTATCCGGAAATTATCTTGGCTGACGAGCCGACCGGAAATCTGGATGAAGCCAATGAAGAAATCGTTGTCGATTTGTTTCATAAGCTTCATGATGAAGGCACAACACTGATTGTCGTCACCCATGACCCCGAAGTTGCCGAAGTCGCACAGAGAACGATTGTATTGAGAAACGGCCGTGTCGTCAAGGAAGTGCAGAATCAGAACTTTACAGGAAAGATTCATTTTAATGAAGAAGGCACACATGTCACAAAAACAGATTTGAAATCAGAAGAAGAAATTCAGGCGGAGGAACAGGCTCATGAATAAGAATTTATTGATTTTATTATGCGGAATTTCAGCAGTCTGCCTGACTGCCTGCGGAAACAAAAGCTATGCCGATGGTACTTATAAGGCGCAAAGTCAGGAATATGTCAACGATGAAGATGATTCTACTGCCGGAAACGGCTACGGAGTCGTGGAGCTGACTATTTCCGGAGGGGAAATTACTGCCTGTACGTTTCAGACGTTTGAACTTGACGGCACTCTGAAAGATGCTGAATACGGCAAGGAAAACGGCGAAATCGCCAATAAGGATTTCTATAACAAGGCGCAGAAAGCTCTTGCTGCCTGCGATAAGTATGCCTCACAGCTTGTCGAAAAGGGAAATATCAAGGATGTGGATGCCATCAGCGGTGCAACCGTCAATTATAACGAATTCAAAGAGGCCGTGGGCGAAGCACTCAAACAGGCCGAAGAATAATGCTTATGAAAGTTATCAGACATATTGGATGTGACATCCTGATTTTATTTCTTGTACTGGGTGTGCCGTTTCTGCGGACAGATTACTGCAAAGCCCTCATGCGCAGTGAACCGGAGGCTGTTTCAAGTGCATCCGTAATTGTCGATAAGCCTTCCGGCGCATATCTGGTATTTATCAATCTGGAACGTCATACCGATTCTGAAGCTCTTGACATCTGGCGGGATTTTTTCGCCGGAAAAGAAATAGATTTGCTTTTTGAAGATATTGTCTGTTCCGTAGCCAAAAGCGATGTCAATGCCGGAACACTTGCTGAAAATTATCAGTCCAGACTGCCGGAGCATCAGTGCGAAATCAAGACCGAAGATGCAATTCTGATGCTTTCCAAAGCAGAACACCTCAAATTTGATATTCTGGTCATGTCGCAGGAAATTGCTGAGTTCTATCATGCTGATACGCTCCGCAGTATGCCGGAAATCGAAGTGATTCAGGTACAGGGGGCGGAATCATGAGAAAATTCAATGCTGTTTTAAGTATGGGAATTCTGGTTCTGTTTCTGATTCATGCCATTGCCGGAGGTTTTCAACTGGCCGGAATCCTATCCGGCGGTTCAGCCGTAATGCAGATTCTTGCATGGGTAATGCTCGGCATGATTCTCATTCATGTGATAATCGGATGTAAACTTACGGTGGATACACTCAAAGCCTGTAAACAGTCCGGAACTTCTTATTATAAAGAAAATAAACTGTTCTGGCTGAGACGTTCCAGCGGATTCGCTGTCATGATTTTTATCCTGTTTCATGTGCTGATTTTTTTAGGCAGAAATGAAAACAGCGTTTACAGATTAAATTATTTCGGAACGCTACAGCTAATTTCGCAGATTCTGCTTGTAATTGCAATTGCAGTTCATGTTCTGACGAATATTAAACCTCTGATGATAGCTGTCGGAACAAAAAGCTATGCTAAAATCCTGATGGATATTTTATTTCTTCTGTCAGTCGTTTTAATTCTGTCCGGAATCGCATTTGTGATTTATTATCTCCGCTGGAATCTGGGCTGAAAGGGGTACAGTATGCAGAAAGTTATCATTATCGGAGCAGGACTGGCCGGTTTGTCAGCTTCCGTTACACTGGCGGAACATGGTATTTCCTGCGCCCTGATTTCGCTCCAGAATTCCGAACGGGCGCAGTCAGTTCTTGCTGAAGGCGGTATCAATGCATCACTCAATACAATGGGCGAAAATGATACAGTTCAGAATCATTATGAAGATACCCTCCGTGGCGGAGTATATCTTGCTGACCCCAATGCTGTACAGAATCTGACTTTCCATGCACCTGAAATTGTACGATGGCTGGAAAAGCTCGGTGTTCCGTTCAATATGACAGATTCTGATATTATGCTCCGCAATTTCGGCGGGCAGAAGAAAAAACGAACCGCCTATGCCCGAAGCAGTACCGGAAAAATCATCATGACAGCTTTGATTGATGAAGTCCGCAGATATGAAGCCGGCGGTTTAATACAAAGGTATCCGCATCATGAGTTTATTCAGTTGCTGACAGAGAATCAGGCCTGTTATGGAGTCAGAATTCAGGATGCCTATACAGGGAAAATGACAGATTTTAAAGGAAGTGTACTGCTGTGTTCCGGCGGAATGAATGGTGTTTTTCCGGAAATGACTACCGGAACAACACAGAATTCCGGCGATGTGACAGCTACAGTATTCCGGCAGGGCGTGACACTCGGCAATCCTGAAATGATTCAGTATCATCCGACAACAATCGGCATTTCCGGAAAACGATGTCTTGTGACCGAAGCCGCCAGAGGAGAGGGTGGAAGACTCTGCATTATGCAGAATCAGCAGAAATATTATTTCATGGAGGAAAAATATCCCGAACTCGGAAATCTGATGCCCCGTGATGTAGTCGCCCGTGAAATGTATTTTATCCGGCGGAAGTACGGCGGTGAAGTTTTTCTTGATATGACAGAATTATCCTCCGTAACGTGGCAGAAAAAGCTTTCTGATTTACGTCAGGAAATCATGCATTATCTGGCACTTGACCCGAAAACAGACCTCATTCCAGTCAGAGAGGGGATTCATTACTTTATGGGCGGTATTGATACGGATGAATATCATCGTACTAATTTCCGGAATCTCTATGCCGCCGGCGAATGTACCTGTCAGTATCACGGTGCGAACCGTCTGGGCGGAAATTCTATGCTCGGTGCACTCTACGGCGGAAGAAAATCTGCTGAAACTATTATAAAAACAGCAGAATTTCTGACAGAAGAAAATCAGGAAGTTTCCGTTTCTGTTCCGGAAAAGGCCTCGCCCGTTCTGATTCAGAAAATCAGTCAGATTCTGCTTTCCGGACTGGGCATCGTCCGGAATCAGGAAACGTTGCTGAAGCAGTTGAATGCGCTGGAAGTTCTGGCAAATCAGAGAACTTATTCTTTTTATGAACAGAATCGTCTGCTGTTGGCAGAAGCAATGCTCCGTTCGGCTCTGGAACGCAGAGAAAGCAGAGGAGCACATTATCGGGAAGATTATCCCGATAAAAATGATAATTTCCGGAAAACAACTATCGCAGAATGTGATGATAAAAATCGGGTGCGGATTTCATTCCGGCCGATTCCCGAAAAGAGGGCTGATATATGATAACTCTGAAATTAGAAATCCTCCGGCGGAAACATCCGGAAGATGTACCCCACTGGGAAAGCTATGACTATCAGACAGAGGACGAAACTGCTAATATCGCCGTAGCTCTGACAGAACTGAATCAGAAAATTGAAAATCCGGTCAGATGGGAATGCAGTTGCCTCCAGAAAAAATGCGGTGCGTGCGCTATGGTGATTCAGAATCGGCCGAGACTTGCCTGTGATACGCCTCTGAAAGAATTTAGCAAGGCCGGAACTGTCAGAATTGAACCTCTCAGGAAGTTTCCGGTTGTCGCAGATTTGATTGTTGACAGAAGTATTTTATTTCAGAATCTGGAAACTATGAAAGTTTGGTTCGCAGAGGAGGCCAAAACAAAAGGCTCTCAGATGGCTTATGAGGCTTCCAGATGCCTGCAGTGCGGATGCTGTCTCGAAATCTGTCCGAATTTTTATGCAGGCGGAACATTTTCCGGCATGTCTGCCACGCTACCAACTGCCCGACTGCTGACGGCTCTGCCGGAATCCCAGAAGAAAGAATTGTGCAGAGCTTATCGAAAGTATATCTATGAGGGGTGCGGAAAGTCACTTGCATGTCGGAATGTCTGTCCCGCAGGAATCGAGATTGATAAATTGCTGGTGAATTCCAATGCTGTCGCTGTCTGGAAGCGGAAACTGAAACATGAAACATAAATTTAGCAGTCTGATATTGCTGTTCTGCATTCTGCTGACGGGATGCACTCCGAACAAACATTATGAAGTCCGGCAGGATTTGAGCGTTTATTTTGCAAATGCAGATGATGTAATTGCTTCTGTCCGGAATTCGCTCCGGAATCATGCCAGCAAGATAATTATCAATTATACATCGCACGGCGATAATATGCAGGATATAGGCATTCTTGTCAGGGAATTGATGCAGTATGCTCTTGATGAAACAGATTCTCCGTCTGACGGGGATTATCTGTTTTATCAGTACGGCGGTTATGAAATGCATTATAGTTATGAGAAACAAGATGCAGATTATCTCTATCAGATAGAAATTACACCGGATTATTACACGACACTGAAGCAGGAACAGGCGGTATCTGACAGAGTTCAGGAAGTTCTGAAAGAACTGGATTTTAAAAGAAATGCTTCTGATTATGAAAAAATCAGAAAGATTTATGACTATGTTTACCGCACTGTCGAATATGACCTGATTCATAAGAAAAATGAACATTATCACCTGAAATCAACAGCTTACGGAGCTTTGATATATCACAGGGCAGTCTGTCAGGGGTATGCGGTTCTGATGTACCGGCTTCTGAGAGAATCCGGCATTGATGCCAGAGTCATCACCGGAACGGCAGAACTCCCTGACGGAAATACCGAGTTTCATGCATGGAATATCGTCCGCATCGGTACATTGTATTATAATCTGGATGTTACATGGGATAAACAGATGCAGACGGAAAATTATTTTCTGAAATCCGATGCGGATTTTCCGTCACATATCCGTGATGAAAGTTTTGCTTCTGAAAATTTTTATCAGCGTTATCCAATGGCAGATAAAAATTTTGATAATGCATAGCTGGATTTTATTTTTATTTTACTTAAGGAGTGGTATTTGTGAAAAAAATCACATGCATCTTAGATGCGATTCTTTGCCTGCTGAGTGCTCTGCTCTGCTTGGGAACGAAATTTCTGTTCCATGCCTGCGCCCCAAAAGAGGATGGTAGCTGGATGGCCTGCCACTGGGCAGAACAAACCGTGTTCGGACTGGGTATCACTCTGCTGATACTCAGTATCCTGACATTTGTATTCAAAGACGGAAAAACAAAATCCGGTGTGCAAATCAGTATGACGGTCATTTCCGCACTGACACTCTGTATCCCGAATCATCTGATTAAACTCTGCATGATGCCCGATATGAGATGCCATTCTGTTATGAAGCCATCTGTTATGATAATCAGCATTCTGCTGGCAGTCTTTGCTGTAATTTCCGGAATATGCCACCGAAAAGAGGAATCTGCATTATGAAGTTCTCTCATTCCTTGCCGTTCCGGAATCTGAAAGGAAAACCTGTCCGGACAGCAATTCTTATCCTGCTGACCGCTTTGCTTTCACTGACCGTGTTCAGCGGTACACTTATGATAACCAGCTTGAAAACCGGCCTGCATTCGCTGGAATCCCGTCTCGGCGCAGATATTATGGTCGTACCCTATGAAGCAACAACAAAATCCAGTCTCGAAAATATCGTTCTGCAAGGCGCAACAGGCTATTTCTATATGAATGCTGATAAATATCAGAAAATTCTGGAACGGGAAGGCATAGGACAGGTTTCAGCACAGTTCTTTCTGGCCTCGGCAAGTTCAGGATGCTGTTCTACTGCCGTGCAGATTATCGGCTTCGACCCCGATACTGATTTCACTATTACGCCGTGGATTAAAAAAAGTTACGGAAATACTTTGCAGAAATATGATGTTGTTGTCGGAAATAATCTGAATCTCTTTGTCGGGGATACCGTGACATTCTACGGAAAAGAATGTCATGTTACTGCTAAACTCGATAAAACCGGCACAAGCTTCGATACTGCTGTATTCACAAATCAGGATACTATCAAGGCATTAATCCAGTCGTCCCTTGATTTAAATATGAATACATTCCAGAATATCGACCCTGAACAGGTTGTCTCCTGCGTGATGATTAATGTTGCGGAAGGCTATACTGTCGAAGATGTTGTCAATGATATTAATATTCATGTCAAGAAAGTGAAAGCTGTCCGGACAAAAGAAATGATTTCCGGCATTTCGGACAGTCTGGCAGGTGTTTCGGATGTTATCGGAATTTTGATTGCTGTTGTCTGGGGGCTGGGCATCGTGATTTTGCTTCTTGCCTTTGCCATGAGCATCAATGAACGAAAAAAAGAATTTGCCGTCCTGCGTGTGATGGGTGCTTCCAGAAACCGCCTCGCCGGTATCGTCATGCAGGAAGCCCTGCTGACCTGTCTGTTCGGCAGTATTGTCGGCATTGCAGTCGGCCTGCTCGTGATTCTGCCATTTAACCAACTGATTGAAGAACAGCTCAATCTGCCGTTCCTTCTGCCGGAAACCGGAAAGATTATCGGTTATGTGATTTCTGCTGTGATTGTTTCTGTTATCTCCGGAAGCCTCACCGCCGGAGTATCTGCATTCCGCATCAGCCGGATAGATACTGCTTTGATTTTGAGAGGAGAAAATTAATCATGATGCTCAAAGCTGAAAAAATCTCAAAAGAATTCGTTCGTGAAATGAAAAATACCAACCGTTTTACCGCCGTGCAGGAAACAGATTTTACACTGGAATCAGGAACATTTACTGTTCTGACAGGCCGTTCCGGTTCGGGAAAAAGTACACTCCTGAATATGCTCTCCGGACTGATGCTTCCGACTTCCGGAAAGATTCTGCTGAATGATACGGATATGTATGCTTTGTCCGATAAAGAACTGTCACGTTTCCGGAATCAGCATATCGGGGTGATTCCGCAGGGGCAGACAGCTCTGTACAGCCTGAATGTGCTGGAAAATATTTGTCTGCCGTATACGCTTTACGGAGAAGATGCCCATCAGCAGGAGGCTCTGCACCTGATGGAACAGCTTGGCATTGCTGATTTGCAAAATGCCATGCCGTCAGAGCTTTCCGGAGGAGAACTCCGCCGGATGGCCATTGCAAGAGCCTTTCTCCGCAAACCGGAACTTATTCTTGCTGATGAGCCAACCAGTGACTTGGATGATGAAAATACTCGGATTGTATTTTCCTTTCTGCGACAGGCCTCACGGGAAGGCTCGGCTGTATTTGCCGTCACGCATGAAAGTAATGCTGTACAGTATGCAGACAGAAGTTTCCGCATGGATGCTGGTGTGCTGACGGGACAATTTATTTAATTTATCGCAACTGCTGGTGCGAATGCGGGTAAAAACGGATAATTTTCAGGCCGGAAAAATGCCCATTCGCACTTTTATTTTTCAAAAAAATCTGAAAGAACACTTGACAAATTATACAATATGTGCTATACTAGATGTCAAAGCAGAGAATTTGCCGGATGGCTTTTGTAAAATCTGCATTTATTTTCCTCTTTCGGGGTTTGATTTTTATTTATTTTTAGAGTTGCAACTCGTACGCCGCACGGCGGTTGAAACGAGCTTACCCTCAAGATGGATGCCATGCTTCCAATGCGTTGCAACTCGTACGCCGCACGGCGGTTGAAACCAGCATTGGAATTATTTGAGTCATTGATTTCTACTTGTTGCAACTCGTACGCCGCACGGCGGTTGAAACTTTATATGTTGATGATGAAATTATTGTTAACTATGTTGCAACTCGTACGCCGCACGGCGGTTGAAACAGTTCATTGTCATCATATTTATATGCATATTCTTGTTGCAACTCGTACGCCGCACGGCGGTTGAAACAAATCCATCACTTGTTGAAATTGTTAATAATTGTTGGTTGCAACTCGTACGCCGCACGGCGGTTGAAACGATGATACCGGAAAAAAATTTGCATTGGAGGAAAACGTTGCAACTCGTACGCCGCACGGCGGTTGAAACCTTGCTGCTTCTTGCCGTTGCTTTAATTTTTGTGGAGTTGCAACTCGTACGCCGCACGGCGGTTGAAACGGAGTCATGTCACACACGACTTTCTCTGTATCATTGTTGCAACTCGTACGCCGCACGGCGGTTGAAACGGTTTTCAGCATGACGGTTTTGACAAGATGCATCAGTTGCAACTCGTACGCCGCACGGCGGTTGAAACCGGCTCACGGCATAAAGTGCGCCCATAGCTTCGGCTGTTGCAACTCGTACGCCGCACGGCGGTTGAAACTATACATGCCTTGAGACTTGATATAGCACACTCCTCGTTGCAACTCGTACGCCGCACGGCGGTTGAAAAAACAAAAATCCCCCCTGATGCCGTCAGGGGGTTTTTTCTCGCCTGAAATTGACTTTTCCTCAAAAAGACTCTTGACATTCTGCCGAAAATATACTATAATATTAAAGATACAGAAATTCGCAGGGCTTTGCCCTGATTTTTCATCATTCTGAATTTTGAAAGGAGTTTTTTCAATGGAAAAGAAAAGAAGAATGTCCCGTGAAGGCTATGAAAGCCTCAAACGTCAGCTCGACCACTTAATCAATGTTGAACGTGTCGATGTCGCTCAGAAATTAAAAGAAGCTCGCTCCTATGGTGACTTGTCCGAAAACGCCGAATATGATGAAGCCAAAAACGAACAGGCCATGCTCGAAGCCAAAATCGCCGAAACACAATATATCCTCGATAATGCCGAAATCGTAGAAGATACCGGCGAAGACCTCGAAGAAATCGACATCGGTGTCGTTATGACTATTCGCAAAGTCGGCTCTGACAAAACCGAACAGCTCAAAATTGTCGGCACAAACGAAGCCAATTTCTTGGAACATAAAATTTCCGATGAATCTCCTATCGGTAAAGCAGCTATGAAAAAGAAAATCGGCGATGTCTTCATCGTAGAAGCCCCCGCCGGCGAAATTGAATACGAAGTACTTGATATTGCAAGAGAAATTCAGAAAGAAGCGTGAACCTATGCAGGAAGAAATGAACTCTCAGGAAGTCGTGGATACGACCGATTACAGACAAATTAGATTAGATAAGCTCAATGCTATGAAGGCGGAAGGTTTTGACCCCTTTACACTGACCAGCTATCCGGTATCTGTCAAGAATGCCGAACTCCGTCAGCAGTATGAACAGAAAGAAAAAGCTGTTCTGGATTCCGCAAACGGCGATGAAGAACAGATTCAGGCAGGCCTTGACAAAATTAAAGAAGAAATTCTCCATGTTGCCGGCAGAATTATGAGCTGGAGAAAAATGGGCAAGGCACATTTTCTTGATATTCGTGACCATACCGACAGAATGCAGGTTTATGTCAGCATGAATGACTTGGGTAAGGAAGCGTTTGATGCATTCAAAAAATGGGATATTGGCGATATTATCGGCATTGAAGGTTTTGTATTCAGAACCAAGAAAGGCGAAATCTCCGTTCATGCCAAGAAAGTTACTCTGCTGTCAAAGTCTCTGCTTCCTCTGCCGGAAAAATGGCACGGCCTGAAAGACCAGGATACCAGATACCGCCAGCGTTATCTGGATTTAATCTGCAATCCGCAGGTGAAAGATACGTTTGTAAAGCGCAGTCAGATTATGCGTGAAATCAGAGCTTATCTGGATAATCTCGGCTATGTGGAAGTGGATACACCGGTGCTTCTGCCTATTGAAATCGGCGCATCTGCAAAGCCGTTTGTAACCCATCACAATACGCTCAATATGGATATGTATCTGAGAATTGAAACAGAATTGAATCTGAAAAGATTAATTGTGGGCGGCTTCGATAAAGTTTATGAAGTCGGCAGAATTTTCCGTAATGAAGGCATGGACCCTTCCCACAATCCGGAATTCACTTCTGTTGAAATGTATCAGGCTTATACAGATTATATTGGCATGATGGACTTGATTGAAAATATGTACAGAACGATTACGCTGAACGTCTGCGGAACAGATACTATTACTTATCAGGGAACAGAAATTGCCATCGGCAAGCCGTGGGAACGCCTGACTATGATTGAAGCTGTTAAGAAATATGCCGGTGTGGATTATCACGACTGGAACTCTGATGAAGATGCCAGAGCCTGTGCCGAAGCGCATCATGTCGAAGTCGAAGAAGGCAAGACGGCAACCAAAGGACATGTTTTAATCGCATTCTTTGAAGCATTCGTGGAAGACAAGCTGATTCAGCCGACAATTATTTATGATTATCCAGTGGAAAATTCTCCGCTGGCTAAGAGAAAGCCCTCTGACCCCGCATTCACAGAAAGATTTGAATATTTTATGTATGCACGTGAAATGGGCAATGCCTTTTCGGAACTGAATGACCCTATCGACCAGAAAGAACGATTTGAACGTCAGGTGGCTGCTAAGAGAGCGCAGGGCAATATGAATTGTCAGGTCGATGAAGATTATGTGACAGCTCTGGAATATGGTCTTCCTCCGACAGGCGGTCTCGGCTTCGGTGTTGACAGACTGGTTATGCTCCTGACAGACAGCCCGTCTATCCGTGATGTGCTCCTGTTCCCGACTATGAAGCCTCTCGCTGATACGCAGAACAAAACAGAAGAATAATTTCAAAAAGGACGAGTTTCCGAGGAAATCCGTCCTTTTATCGTTAAAGATTCAAGGGTGTGTGATGTATGGAAGATAATCAGAAAAAAGAAAAAAATACACTCGAAGTCATCCGGGAAATGGAACAGAAACAACGTGAAACAGAACAAAAACGCCTCGAACAGGAACGTATTCAGGAAGAACAGGAACGCCTTGCACATGAAGAACAACTCAAAGAAGATAAAAAAGAATTATTAAAGCTCAAACAAGGCGTTATCGAAGAAAGCGATACTATCTACGAACAGCACGAAGAAGAAAAAAAATATACTTTCAGCGAAAAAGTTTCTAATTTTATTTATCATAATAAATGGTGGCTGGGGTTTGCAGGCTTTTTCCTGTTCACGTTCGGGTTTCTGACATGGCAGGTCGTGACTGCCGTCAAGCCCGATATGATTATTTTATTGCTCTCCGACAATGATTTGTTCAATGCTGCCTGCTCCGCCGGAATTGAGGAGATGTTTGAAAACTATCTTGAAGATGTCAACGGTGACGGAAAAGTCTCCGTAGATGTGTATTATATTCCGGCATCTGCCGAAACTGCCGAACGTGACGGCTATACCGGCGACCAGACTAAGCTTTTCGCAGAATTCCAGATTGGCGAAGCCGTGCTCGTCATTTCTGATGACGGCGCAGATGAATTTATTGTTCCGGATAATAATCTTGATGATTTGGAACAGTATTTCGGAGACTATCAGGAAACACAAGGCGTTCGCTTTATGCTGAAAAATACCGATTTCGCAGAGCGTCTGGAATGGGATGAACCCTTCGATGATGATATTTATATCGGCATACGGAAAGTCAAGAAAACCATGGATTCTGAAGAAACTATGCAGAAAGTCTATGATGTTTCACTCCCTGCACTGGAAAAATTTGTGCAGGAGTTCGGCCATCAGAAAAATTAAGATTTCCAGAAAGGCAGTAAGATAGATTCATGAAAGTATTTCTGAAAACATTCGGCTGTAAAGTCAATGCCGCCGAAACTGACAGCATCGCCGTCCTGCTTGTGCAAAACGGCTGGGAAATTACCGAAATTCCCGAACAGGCAGACGTTCTTCTTGTCAATTCCTGTACTGTAACCGCCTCCGGCGATAAACGTATGATGCAGGCAATCCGGAAACTCCGCAAATCTGCTCCGGATGCCGTTCTGCTCCTGACAGGATGCTATGTGCAGGCCTTTCCGGAAGATGCCTCCGCTATTCCGGAAGCGGACATCATCACCGGCACAAAAAACAGATTGCAGATTCCGGCTCTGCTGGAGAGTTATTTTCAGAATCCGCACCGGATTTCCGCTGTGGAGCAGTTTGTTTCCGGAGACAGCTTTGAGTCGCTTCCGCAGGGCAGTGATGCCGGACATACAAGGGCATTCCTGAAAATTCAGGACGGATGCAACAGGTTCTGTTCCTATTGCATTATTCCGTATGCACGGGGCAGATGCCGTTCCCGCAATCCGGAAGAAATCCGGAAAGAAGCAGAAATACTGGTCAGAAAAGGCTATCGGGAAATTGTTCTGTGCGGAATTAATCTGGCTTGTTATGCGTATGAGAAATATGATATTGCCGATGCTGTCCGGTTGACAGCAGAATCAGGCATATCGCAGGTAAGGCTTGGTTCTTTGGAGCCGGACGGCCTGACACCGGAAGTGCTGAAAAAATTGAGCCGGATTCCGGCACTTTGTCCGCATTTTCATATTTCAGTGCAAAGTGGATGTGACAAAACACTGAAACAGATGCACCGGCATTATACCTGCACGGAATATGCGGAATTAATCGGGCGAATCCGGAAACTTTTTCCAAGATGTGCGGTAACGACAGATATTATGACAGGATTTCCGAACGAATCAGAAGAAGATTTTGCACAGACTATGGAATTTGTGAAAGAAATCAGATTTTCAGAGATTCATATTTTCCGGTACTCACCCCGTTCGGGAACACCGGCCTCAAAATGGCCGGAGCAGATTCCGGAAAAAATAAAAAAAGAACGTGCTGACAGGCTCGCAGAGCTTGCCGGAACGCTTCGGGAAGAATATTTGAAATCCTGTATCGGAGAAATGCATCGGGTATTGTTTGAACGTCAGAAGTCGCCTGAATGGCATAACGGTCATGCGGAGAATTATGCGCTTGTGCGTGTTCCGGCGCAGGAGGGAGAAAATTTCCGGAATCAGATATTTTCTGTCAGAATTACGGGAGTGCAGGACGGCGGACTGACGGGAGAGATTATACACATTGACTAAGTAAAATTTGTATACAGCCATCAAGCATGTCTCTCGTAAAAGGAGACATGCCCTTTTTTTCGAGTTCGTCAAAGAGAAGCGGATGCTGATTCCGGAGCAGTTTAAGCTGTTCGGGGTAGGGGAGATATTGAATATCCTGTGCTTTCTCAAAGAGATAGAGATATTCTTTCATCCATTTCCGGAATTCGTTTTTATATTTTCCTGATAAGTTTGATTTCATGTTTCATTTCTCCTTATGTAAACAAAATATCTTACCGTCCCCGAACAGGGGGTTTTTTCAATCCGTATCAGCCGTCAGAAAATTTCAGAAAATAGATACGTGTCAAATAATACGATACTTGTCTAAAATCTCATAAATGCGCCGTTTCTGAAAGAATTCCGTGCGGATATGAAACATGTATAAAAATTTTCGCCGATAGTCATAACTCTTGAGTCGAAACGCTGAATTTTCCCATAATCCCTTGACATTTGCACGATTTCGTGCTATGCTATAGTCACAGCAGGAAAAAGCTGTACACAAGGAAAAAAGAGAAAGAAACCCACAGAACATTTTTTAGGAGGTAGGATATTATGACAACAACTAATATTCAGTTAAGCAATTTTGCTGATGTGCAGAACTTTGTGAATACTATCACAAGATTTGCATTCGACATCGACCTTGTTTCCGGCCGTTATATCGTGGATGCAAAGTCCATCATGGGTATCTACAGTCTGGATTTGAATCACCCTATTGAACTCCGTGCACATACTGAAGATGCTGAAGAACTGTTCGCTAAAATTGACCAGTATATCGTAAAGTAAACCGTTTTCGTTTTTTTAAGAGAGATATTTTTTATAAGGATGTTTTGCAGAGAAGCGGACTGTTCAGTCCGCTTCTTG
>JAFRMZ010000180.1 GCA_017430465.1 Oscillospiraceae bacterium | reverse complement strand
GCTCCGGAGCAGTATATAGCCGTCTTAAAATGTCTATTGGTGTTTCCGATGAGAATTTTGTGTTCATCGAAACAATTCTCCGGCACTCTTTCAGTTCTTTCTGTTTCAGTTCAATTTCAGACAGAATCTTCTGTTTTCTTTCCTGAAAATCAGATTCGTCTATACTGCCTTGCAGAAAGTTGTCAAAAATCTTAGCTTTTTCTTCTTTCAAAGCAGTAATTTCTTTTTCATATCTGGATATGTCTGAAAAAGAATATCCGGAATGATGATTGTCAAGTTCGGCTTTCAGATACTGCTTTACTTTTTCCAGAACTGAATTGAACAGAATTTCACGTTTCAAAGAACCTTTGAAACAAGCCTGTTCTCCGGTAACATAACCATTCCGGCAGTAGAAATTCTTTTCCTGCCGCATTGTTCTTCCGCATCCGGCACAATACAGTTTTCTTGCCATGACTGATTTTTCTGTGGTATTTCTGCTTTTTTGCTTCGGCATCATGGACTGTACTTTTTCAAATACTTCTTGTTCAATTATCGGTGGAAAAGCAGATTCATTGATATACCATCTGCTTTCATCAGCCGGCTTGTATTTTCTGGTCTTAACATCTTTCACCTGTTTCAGAGCTGTTTTCCTTCCGATATAATGTTCGTTTTTCAGAATATGGTTTATCGTTCCGGAAGTCCATTTTACACCTCTGTTTGTCAGAATTCCATTCAGATTCAGCCATCTTGCTATATCCAGAGTACTTTTTCCTTCCAGATACATGGAAAAGATTTCACGGACAACTGCCGCTTTTTCTTTATCAATAACAGGGGTATACTTGTCTGAAAGAAAATAGCCATACGAAACATATCCAAGATGTTCACCGTTCCGGATTCTTATTTCACATGATTTCTGAATTTTTTTAGAAGATTCCACGGCATAGTATTCATTCATAACAGCCATAAATGCAGTCGGCAAATCCATTCTGTGTTCTGAACGGAATTTACTGTCATATTTATCAGAAATTGCAATCAGCCGGATTTTCATGAACGGAAAAATACTTTCTGTCAGTTTGCATACATCCAGATAATTTCTGCCGAGTCTTGACAGGTCTTTTACAATAATTACATCAATTTCACGCTGTCTGACTTTGGCAAGCAATTCCTGAAATGCATCACGCTGCATATTGATTCCGGTAAATCCGTCATCAGAAAAATGCAGCACTTTACTGTCTTTCAGCTCTTGCTGGTGACTGATATAATCGTCAATCATCAAGAACTGATTTTCGATACTGTCATTTATTTTATCAGTTGATTTTCTTGCATAACAGGCGACTGTCATTCCGAGTCACCGCCTTTTTCAATAAAATCAATTTGCTTTTTGTTTGTAATCAGAATTTTTTCAAACTTTTCTGAAAGAAAAAATTTCGTAATTTCAGTTGTATCGGATATTTTGAGATAGTCAGCCAATGCCTGCTTAATATGTGAGCCTTTTGCAAATACTCCATTTCTGCACTTGTCGCAGTTGAAATTGAAATCCTGTAAATCACGCCGAAATCCACCGGACAATTTTTTTCCGCATTGATTGCAGAATACCAGTCCAGAATACGGATTTTCAGGAATTCCTTCATGTTTTTTCTGCACTCTTTCAGCAAGGGCATTCTGTGCCTTTTGCCAAAGTTCATGGGACACAATAGCCGGAACTGCATTTTCAAGCCGAATTTGCTGTTCTTTTGGGACTCTCTGCATGGGTTCATTTCGATACATAGCTGTTACAGTTTGCCGCTGTACCAGAGTCCCTTTATAGATTTCTTTTTTCAGTATTGCATAGATTCTGGAATCAGACCAGACATAGCCTGAAGCTTCTTTTTCATTCAGAATATTACAGATTTCTCTGATATTTTCACCATTGGCAACTCTGCTGAAAATTTCATGGACAACTGCCGCCTGTTCCGGTTCAGGAATCAGCTTATGCTTGTCTGAAGGGTCACGCATATAGCCATAAGAAACTTTAGAACCGATGAATTTGCCCTGCTCCTGCATCTGCTGTTTTATTGTACTGACTTTCCTTGATGTTTCCTGTGCCATGTAGGAGTGGGCGAAATTCTTGAATGATGCTATGAAATATTCCTGTGGTTCTATGCGGATATTGTCATAGTCATCACGAATTGAAATAAACCGTACACCGAGAAACGGAAAAATATTATTCAGATAATCTTCTGCTCCGATATGTTCTCTTGCAAATCTGCTCAAATCCCTGACAACAATGCAGTCGATTTTACGGTTTCGCAAATCTTCCATCATCTGCTGGAATGCAGGACGGTTGAAATTCATACCACTGTAGCCGTTATCTGCATAGATGTTGACAAGCCGAAACATAGGCTTTTTCAAAATATAATTCCGAATTTCGTCAATCTGTGTTTCGATTTTTTCCTGTTCCGGATTTTCTCTTGAAAGTCGGGCATAAATGACAGTCCGGTAAACTACACAATCCTTGTCATCAGGAAAATGCTTTCTTGATTTACGAGCCATCTTTTCCACCGCCTTCCTCTTTAAAAAAATCGGCATAGCGGAAATAAATCCGGATTTTTGTCTTGCTGAATACTTCGATTTTCTCAATAAATGTAACCAGAAGTCGGCGGGTCAGTTCTGTCATTTCAGCATACTGACGATATTGTTCTCTGACTTCGCTGATACAGTTCTGAATCTGCGTTTTTCTGTGCTGAATCTGTCCTATCTGATATTCTGCTTTCCGGATTTTATCGTTATAGAAATGCATCATTTCATCACAGTCATCTTGCGAAATAACACTTTTTTCTTTCTGAATCAGCAACATTTCCTTTGCATTTTTAGCACGGGAAATTTCAGCTTCATATTCTTTCAGTTCTGTTTCTGAAATCGTCTGTTCAAGTTCAGCAGTATCATTTTCCAAAAGATATTCTTCCGGATTCAGAACAAGGCTGATATGCGTTTTCAGAGTTGTAAAAACTGCATCTGTCAGCGGCTTTTCATTAATAGACCCCTTACATTTACAAGAAGTGTTCCGGCATTGCCAGTTTGCCGCACGTCCCTTGTCATGACGATGATATAAAACTTTGCCACAATTTCCACAAAATGCAAATCCGGAAAATAAATAACTCTTTTTTTCGTGATTGCTGTAGCTGTCTTTTTTTAGCAAATCCTGCACAATCAGAAATACAGTATCAGAAATAATTGCATCATGAGCATTATCAAATGCTGTCAGTTCTGACGGGTCACGCTGAATTCTTTTTCTGTTCCGATAACTCACAGAAGTTGTTTTTCCCTGAACTAAAGTCCCCATATAAATGGGATTTTCCAATATTCTCCGGACACTGGTAGACATCCATTGAGCCTTTTCACCTTTGCGGTTAGATATGCCCATAGCTGTATTCCCGTTTGAAATTCTGTATTCGAGAGGTGATTCCACACCAATAGAATTCAGGTAATCAGCAATAGCCTGATTGCTCTTGCCCTCTATTTTCAAG
>JAFRMZ010000179.1 GCA_017430465.1 Oscillospiraceae bacterium | reverse complement strand
TTTTCCGTCTTTGATTTCCAAATTTTTACTATTTTTTAATTGTCTTCTGACGGTCTTTTCTGTCATTCCCATCAAAGAAGCTATCATGCTGAGGTCTGCTTCTCCGTTCACTGCTACAGAATTGAACGTGTTTAAAATGCCGATTCTTTTGTTGGCATTGTCGCTTTTTGCCTGTTTCGACTGTGTTTCATGCCCTTTTTTTGCGCCGTATTCTCTCAAAGGCAAGTCCGCATCCGTTTTGATGTCTTGCAAAATGCCAGATTTGTCCACCTCATGAACTGGATAGCGAAACCAGAGATTGACCGGTGCAAATGGCGCAAACTCTCTCAAAGTGCCTTCCAGCCTTAAAGCAGTCTGTTTTCTGGCGGACTGCTCTGCTGATTGAATCTGCTTTTTCAGCTCCTGATTTTGTTCCGCAGAAAGATTCTGCCTGCAAAAATCTTCAAGGGCGATTCTGTTCAAAGTGTCGTCAATTGGAATTTCCTGATAAAGCTTTTCAGAAATGTTTCTGATAAACTGGTTGTAAGTTCTGCATACAGCTTCATGTTCCTGCTGAATGAGAACATCACCCTTCAAATCAAGCTCCGTGAGGTCAAGGAAAGCATCGGGGTCTCTTGCAAATACGCCTGAGCCTGATGCTCTGTCAACGCTTTTCTTGCCCCACTGAGAGCCTTTTGAATGATGATGACAATAAATCACGGCGCAGTTCAATTGATTGCAGATTTTGTCAAACTGATTGCAGAAATCCGCCATCTGTTCCGCTGAATTTTCATCGCCTGTGATAACTTTATAAATCGGGTCGATGATAATTGCAATGTAGCCTTTTTTCTTTGCACGTCTGACTAGCTTTGGAACGAGCTTGTTCATCGGTTCGCTGACGCCTCTTAAATTCCAGATGTCTATATTTTTCTGAGAATCCAGAGAAGCCTTTAACTTCTGGTACACGTCCTGAAATCTGTGTGCACAAGAAGCTTTATCAAGCTCCAGATTGACATAAAGCACTTTTCCTTTTGCGCAGTTCCAGTTCAGCCATTTACTGCCCTCAGCGATAGCAATGCAAAGTTCAATCAGCAGAAAGCTTTTCCCCGTTTTGGAAGCTCCGGCAATCAGCATTTTGTGACCCTGTCTTAAAACGTCCTGAATCAGAAACGGTGACAGCTCCGGCATATTGCTTGAAATGTCAGCAAAATTTTCAAATTCCGGTAAGTCGTCAACGGATTCTTCTATGAAGTCTTTCCATTCTTCAAAACTTGCAAATCCGGTATTTGTTTCAATTAGGAACTGCTTTTTGTCGCCACGAATCACCCCCGGCATTCTGGAAAGGCGGGAAGGATTCCTGTTCTGCCTGTCAACTTTCAGACCGTTTTTGTCGCAGATGTTGTATAAAAAATCCACTCTTTTCCGGTATTCTTCATAACTGCCGGCGTGTATTTTCACAATTGCATGAACGGATTTGTTGCCGGAATGTACCATGCAGGCAATTGGCAATTTCAAATCATGCATGATGCTGATGTGTGTTTCAATCGCTCCGGTGTCAGATTCTACAAGCGCATATCTGAAATCTGTCACATTTACGTTCTTCACGCCTTTGCCGTCCAGAGGGTTAAATCTTATCCATGCACCGCTTTCCGGCTTGACTGTTCCGAACACGCTTTCTATATCCTGATATTTTTTCAGTTCTTCCAGAATCTGACCGGCTGTTCGGGTGTAAACACCTTTAGAAGGGACAAATTTTTCATCTGAATTTTGCCATGTTTGCGTTACATAACCAACGAAATCGTTGGTTTCAAAAAGCGTTTCCAGATACTTTGTAATTTCCTGCACCGGATTCCAGTTTTCTGGCTCTAAAACCGGAACAGCGTTAGTCTGTTCCGGTGAGGTGAATAAATAATCATCGTTCGTGAAAATGACATCATCCCAGTCAAGTGCTTTATTTCTGACTTTTTTCATTGGCGTCCAGCCGTTTTCTTTTGCCATAAATACCAGCGTTCCGGCAGTAACAGGGTTTTCATTGCCGTTGAAAGAGTTCCATTTCTTTTCGCATTCGCCTTGATGATAACGCTCTGCATCCTGTGCGGACCAGTTATCCCAGACACTGACATCATAGCCGGATTCTTTCAAAGCCATGCCCACATTGACCCATTCCTGATAGTCCAGCATCGCCGGATTGATATATTCCAGCAATTCTTCAAAATTTTCATTTGAATATTCCATCTTATCACTCTCCTGATGGTTTGTAAGTTTCCGGATTTACACCACTGGGTACACATCTCCAGCCCTGAGCGGAAATCCTTGCAATCATGTTGGAAGCCTCCTGAAATGTCCAGTCCCCTACTCTCTGAAAGCCGTAACGTTCTAATAATTTGATTTGCTTTGGTGTGGATAATCCGGCATCAATGCGTTTTCTGACATGAATTAAGATTTCTTTTGCCTTTCCGGCGCATTCTACCAAAGCCGGATTGATGCCGAAATGTTCTAATGTGCTTGCCTGTTTTGGTGAGACTGGTTTGGATTCCCATCCAAAAGACGGAACATAATTTACAAGTTCTTCTGCATGAATCGAAATCTCATATTGCAGAGGGTCAACCAGCTTTCCTTTGCGGTGCTTGCAGGCTTCCAGCTTGTCGGCGAGACTTTGTTCACGATTCTGCACGGTTTCTTCACTGGCTTGCTTTTCAGCATCTTCAAGGCTGATTGGATTTTCTGCCTGATTGATAAGCTCTGTCATTTTATCGGAAATCTTCTTGTCTTTGGCAATCAGGCAGGCTGGACGGCAGAGTTCATGACGTTCTGTGTTCCAGAGAAAATCCAGCAGTAATAATTCTTTTTTTCCATCACAAAGCCTTGTGCCACGCCCTACCATTTGGCAGTAAAGGCTTCTGACTTTTGTCGGTCTGAGGACAACAACACAGTCCACTGACGGACAGTCCCAGCCTTCTGTCAAAAGCATTGAATTACACAAAGCATTATATTTTCCGTTCTCGAAATCGGCTAAGATTTCGGCTCTGTCCGGTGAATTTCCGTTGACTTCTGCACAGTGAAATCCTTGCTGATTCAGAAGTTCACAAAACTTTTGAGAAGTCTTGATTAAAGGCAGAAAAATGACAGTTTTTCGATTCATACAGCGTTTTTTCATTTCAACAGCAATTTGTTCTAAATAAGGTGCTAATGCTGTGTCAATATCAGAATTTTTGAAGTCTCCGGCCTGCACTTTAACTTTTGAAAAGTCGATTTTCAGAGGGATTGTTTCTGCTTTTATCGGGCAGAGATAGCCTTCATGAATGGCTTTCGGGAGCGTATATTCATAAGCAAGCGTATCAAAAAAACTGCCTAGATTCTTCATATCTCCTCTGTCGGGAGTTGCCGTCACTCCCAGCACATGTGCTTCCGGAAAGTGGCTCAGCACCCGCTGATAGCTGTCTGAAATGACGTGATGTGCTTCATCAATGATGATAGTATCGAAATAATTCGGCTGAAATTTTTCGAGCCGTTTCGGATGCATAAGACTTTGCACACTTCCAACAACGATTCTGTGCGGAAGCCCTAAGCAGGAACTTTCTGCTTTTTCGACAGCGCAGTTCAGATTGCAGGCTTTTTGGATTTTGTCAGAAGCCTGTTCCAGCAGTTCGCCACGGTGGGCCAGAATCAGCACTCTTTCGCTGTTTCTGACCTGATTTTCGGCGATTTTTGCAAACACAATAGTTTTTCCGCATCCGGTCGGGAGCACAAGGAGCGTGCGATGTACACGCTCCCATTCGCTCAAGACCGCCTGAAATGCTTCTATTTGGTACGGTCTTAACTGCATTGCAATCACGCTCCTGTTTTGAACGGATTCTGAATATTCGGCAGATTATCGGCATAAATCGGATAAAAATTCTTGATAGAATTTATTTTGTGCTTCTGCCCGTCAGTTCCAGTATACTCACGGATTGCGATTTTGCAAATGCCTGTCTGATTCGGGATTGCACCCCAGTTCATTTTGACTTTTTCGCCAGCAGAACGAATTAAGCCAACAGAAGCAAACAGATTTGCAATTTTCCAGCGCAGCTTCTCATGAAGAATAAAATTCTCTTTCAGTTCGACAGTTTCGCCTTTGTTATAAATTGCAAAGGTCACAATGGCTTTCGGAGAAGCACACATAGTTTCGTTGCCGTCAAACCAGCCTTTTTCCACCAGCTTGACTTTAAAGCAGTAGTCGCCCTCATCCAGAAGGGTGAACGCTGAACCGCTTCCGCCCTCAATTTCATCATCCCAGCCCAATGCACCGGAATTGACAGGCTGATTCTGATTCGGCTGATAACCGCCCTGATAATTGTTCTGATAATTCATAATAAAAACACTCCTTAAATGAAAAATTTTATTCAAAAGGCAGATAGTCTTTGCATTCTGCCTGAATTGCGTTGAAAACGTTTTGCCAGTCGTTCACAAGATACTCGAAATAATCCGCCGGATAATTCTGCAACTTCATGTCTTTCGGGAAATATTTGAAAATTTCTGAAGAAACAAATTCAATCTGAGAGGGATAAACATTTGATTTCTGCATCAGGTCAACCAGACTTTTCGGCAAACCGTCAAAACTTTCCGTTCCGATGGGGACGAAATCAGAAATGGATTCTTCCTGATTCTGTACGGGAATCCCCTGTTCTTTCGCCTGAGCAATCATCTGTTCTGCAATTGGCTGAAAAATTCTTGCAATTGAATCATAATTCAAAGGCAGAACTTCCGGAAGTCCGAAGCGGTTTTTGGCATCCCACCAAGCTGTTTTTGTCGTGTACATGACACGTTCCACATTGGTCGCCTTGTTCTTTTTGCCGTCATTGGAAACGGAAACAATATTTGTCCGGAATGCCAGAAACAGTGTCATATCAGACCATTCTTTCAGAAGGGGGGCAATTTTATTTGTCGTCTTAGAGCCTAGTTTCAGTTCCCAGTGGTCATACTCTGCAATATCTTCCGGCAGGGTCATTTTTTTAGTAATTGCATGGCAAAGCAAAATCACGTTAATACCAGCAGAAATCAGTTTGTCCAGCTTGTCAAGATACTTTCCGATTTTTTCGGATTCGTACTGCCAGCCTTTGCCGTATCCGAAACCTTCAATCCCGTTGACTTTATGCTCCTGACAGAGTTCTTCAAGGGCCAAACGCTCCGCCCAGTCAAATGTATCCACCACGACAGACTGATATTTTTTGGACTCCAAAATGAAATCTGTTTCGTCACAGAGCATTTTCCAGCTTTCCGGCTGTGGTAATCTTTTGACGTTCATCATTGTAGTACTGCCTTCACAGTCGATAAAAATCGGATTCGGAAACTGACCAGCCAACGTGGATTTTCCGACACCTTCCTGACCGTAGATTAAAATTTTCTTTCCGGTATTTGTCTGAATACCGCTGATTTCTTCAAAGTTCATGTTATTCTCCTTTCTGGCATTCAGAACAGAGTTCCGGACTGCCGTCAAATTTGTATTCTTCTTCATAGAGTTCTGCTTTGCATTTGTCACAGATGTGTATGATAATTCTGTCGTAAGCAAAACAGCAGTGGCATCTGAAACCACATTGTGCAGGGTTTTTTCCAGCCTTACACATCAAGGCTAATGCTTCCATGAAATTCATTCCTTTCTGTTTGCATTTTCATTCATGACATCCGTGTAAGAACGGATAAGCTTCTGAACTGCTTCGACTTTATATTTCACATCGAACCTGTTCTTTTTTGAAATTTTTGCAATGAAAGCCGTCGTATGTGACAGTGCATCTTTGAGCGGTTTTAACAGGGCATTGAATTCCCGTTCATCCGCCTGCCAGTTGTCTTCATCAAGGAGCGGAGCTTGCACAACGGAAAGTTCTGCAAGTTCTTTTTCTTTCTCGTCCAGCAAAGACTGCGTTTCTTTCAGTTTGGCTTCCAGTTCTTCTATTTTTGTGGTATCCTCGACCGTGACAGTTTCCGTTGGCTTCTTCTTAAGTTCTTCCACCTGCGATAAAAGCTTTTTGTAAGCATTTGCAAGAAAAGCTCTTGCCTGTTCTTTTTCATCACGTTCCTGAGAAACTTTCTGGAGTTCTTCTTTCTGCTGTGTGCTTTTGTCTTCGAGTGTTTTGATTTTCTCTTTCAGCTCTCTGACAGAGGTCTGATTCAAGTCCGTGCTCTGCTGAATTTCCTCTCTCTGGGGTTCGTCCAGCTTGGCGAGCAGATATAATTTTTCAGTTCCTAAATGTTGAGTCGAGTCAACATTTTCAAGTTCAGCAATTTTAGCATATTTCATGGCCTGATGTCTCTTAATGCCTACTTCCTTTTCGCAGTACTCCTCGAAATTCTGATAGCCAAGTTCTTTGTAAAGCTTGTTGTCACGCATTTCTTTCAAGCCCTTGCAGACTTCATAAAGGCTTTCCTGTGCTATTTGCGCATGAGCCTTGATGTGATTGTTCAGCCTGACAGCTTTCGTATACTCCGCACTCATGATTTCTGTTTCCGGCAGTTCCTCGAATTCTGTATCGTCCCAGTCAGATGCAATATCAGTACTTTCTGTTTCCAGATAGCCATGTTCT
>JAFRMZ010000178.1 GCA_017430465.1 Oscillospiraceae bacterium | reverse complement strand
TGAGATGTAAAATCTGCGGAAAATTATATCCGATGAATCTGTATGACAGTGAAAGGCTTGTTCAGGAAATTCAGAATACAGAATCTTTCAGAATAGACCATGATATTATTCTGAATGGTGTCTGTAAGTCCTGCCAGTAAAGAAAGGGTAATTGCTATGATGTTTTCCACTCCGGTTTCTCTGAAAGAGGAACTCTTGAATTAAAAGATTTCCAAACTCTCCATTTCTTCAAGCAGATACAGCAGGGGAGCTGTGCAGAATGACGGCTCTGAAACCTCCTTTAAGATACAGAATTTTTGCACAGCCCTGTGAATCTGCCAAAATAATAATAAAGAGGTAATTTTATGTTTTACAAAAAAATCAGTCTGCTGACACTTAGCTTTCTCATCGTTGCAATGAGTCTCACTGGATGCGGTACAAATACAACAGCAGAGACAAATCCGGCTTCTGAAAATAATGTTTCCAGTCAGGAAGATAATTCTGCTGTTCCGGAAGAAACCAAATCAGAAGGAAATCCTTCTGAAGATAAATCCTTGAATATCGTCTGCACTATCTTTCCGGAATATGACTGGGTGAAGGAAATTCTCGGCAGTCATGCGGAAAATGATACTATCACTTATCTGCTTGATAATGGTGTGGATTTGCACAGCTATCAGCCAACAACCGCAGATATGGCGAAAATTGCACAATGTGATTTGTTTATCTATGTCGGTGGTGAATCAGATGAATGGGTGGAAGATGCCCTTGCAGAAGCAGTCAATCCGGATATGCAGGTTATCAATCTGATGGAAGTCATGGGCGATTCTGCCAAACTTGAAGAACTCAAAGAGGGTATGCAGGAAGAAGAACATGACCATGAACACGACCATAGCAAAGAAGTTTCCACTTTTGAAGATGATGAAGTACAGGACAGAAGTCTTTCTGACTGGGAAGGGGAATGGCAGTCCGGCTATCCGCTGGCATTAGATGGCTCTCTTGATGAAGCCTTTGCACATAAGGCAGAATCCGGCTCGATGACCGCCCAAGAATACAAAGATTACTATATTAAAGGCTATGAAACAGATTATGATGATATCAAGATTGAAGGCAATCATATCACTTTTACTAAAAATGATGGTACTGTAACAGAATCTGATTATGAATATACAGGATATTTCATTCAGGACTGGTCAACCGGAACAAGAGCCGCTATGTATCGCTTTGAAGCTGTTGACAAGGAATCCGGTGCACCTGTCTATATTGAATTCAATGACCACATGATTGCACCCGAAAAAGCAGAGCATTTCCATATCAGAATGAGCGATGAAAGCTATGATGCCATCGAAGACCCCGAAAATAAATGGCCAACCTTCTTTCCTGCTGAACTCAGTCCCGAAGAAGTCAGTGATGCACTCGCCGGACATGACCATCATGATGACGATGATGAGGACGAAGAAGGCGAAGAACATGAACATCATCACGAAGATGGTGAAGAAGAATATGATGAGCATGTATGGCTTTCACTGAAAAATGCAAAACTCCTCTGCACTGAAATTACAGATAAACTCTGCATTCTGGATTCCGGCAGTGCTGAAGATTACAAAGCAAATCTGAAAGCCTATGCAGAACAGCTTGACAAACTCGACAGCGATTTTCAGGCTCTTGTGGATTCTGCATCAGTGAAGACACTGGTATTCGGTGACAGATTCCCATTCCGCTATTTTGTAGATGATTACGGTCTGGATTATTATGCTGCATTTGTCGGCTGTTCAGCAGAATCAGAAGCCAGCTTTGAAACGATTGTTTTCCTTGCAGGTAAAGTCAATGAACTTGGTGTTTCAACAGTCTTTACAATTGAAAATTCTGACCAGAAAATTGCAAAGACCATTGTTGAAAATACAAATGACAAAAATCAGAATATCGCTGTTCTGAATTCGCTCCAGTCAGTGACCGGTCAGCAGATTGCAGAAGGTATAAATTATCTTTCTCTGATGCAGGAAAATTATGATATTCTTAAAGAAAATTTAAATTAAGAAACGAGGTTATCCATGATGGAAAAAAATATCAAAAAACCCGTGATTCTGATTACCGGCTATCTCGGTTCTGGAAAAACAACCCTGATGCAAAATCTCCTGAAACAGGAAAAACGCAAAATCGCCCTGATTGTCAATGACATGGGCAGTATCAATATTGATGCCGGACTGCTCAACAAAACCGGAAATCAGGTGGCACAGGTGGAAATGGTGGAACTCCAGAACGGCTGTATCTGCTGTACACTCCGTGATGAATTCATTCAGGAAATCGAACGTATCTCAAAAGAACCGGATATTGAAGCCGTTTTTGTCGAGGCTTCCGGTATCAGCGAGCCTTCAGCAATCGCCGGCTGTTTTATCGGCTATCAGGAAGAAAATCCGGAGGCAAATATTTTTCTCAGTTCTATTGTATCTGTAGTAGATGCCGACAGAATTTACAGAGAATTTCTCAATGATTTACAGATGGTCACTGATACGGACGAAGGCGATGTTATCAATCTTGTGATTGACCAGATTGAATTCTGCAATCTGATTCTTCTGAACAAAACAGACCTTCTGACGGAATCTCAGCTTGATGAAGTAATCAAGGCACTCCGTGACCTGCAAAGCAAGGCGGAAATTATCCCCTGTGTTCAGGGCGAAGTCGATGCTTCCAGAATCCTTGACGGAAGTGAATTTGATTACGAAGAAGTCCTTGCTTCTTCCTCGATTCAGAGAGCCCTGAATACAAATGAACCCGGTGCAAAAGAAGCCTGCATGGATGAATATGGTATTACTTCTTTTGTATTTGAGGAACAGCGGCCTTTCGACCGTGAAAAGCTTTATGCATTAGTAGAGGAATATCCGAAAGAATTAATCCGCTCCAAAGGTTACTTATGGTTTGCAGATGACCCTGCACATATCCAGTTGTTTGAACAGGCAGGACGCAATTGCAGTATTACAGAACTTTCCGAATGGATGGCAGCATGGGAACCGGAAGAATTAGCCCGTGTACTGGAATCCTATCCAGATTTGAATGAGGACTGGCATCCGGAATATGGTGACAGAATCAACCAGCTTGTCTTTATCGGCAAAGGCTACCGGAAACAGGAAATTGTAAATCGCATTGAGAATTGTCTGGTAAGAGTATAAATTAAATTATTAACAGGGGGCAATGATGGACAAAACAAAAATCGACTGCGGAAATGCAGCACACAATCACAATGATGGCAAAGACCATACTCCAGTTGACTGCGGTATCGAAGGACATTACAATTGTGACGGAAAAAATCATGAAAATTGTGATGTATGTGGAAAGCCACTGTGCAATGGCGAAAATCACGAACATAAAAAATAATTAAAGTTTTATATCACAAGTGCTGCATTCTTTCCTCTGTTTCGGACACAGATATTTTTCTGAGGAGAATGCAGCCTTTTTTATCAAACAGATGTTGATGAACTTTCTAAAATGAGGTGATAAAATTGCAGGAGACTCAGGAAAATTTTATTCCTGTCTACTTATTTCTTGGATTTCTGGAAGCAGGAAAAACAAAATTTATTCAGAAAATGCTGGAAGATGAACAATTTCATTTTGAACAGAATATTCTGCTTTTGATATGTGAAGAAGGCGAGGAAGAATATGACAGTTCCCAATTCCCTGGCAATCACATTTTTATTCATGTCATTGAAGAAAAAGAAGAATTGAATGAAGCAAATCTTCTTTTCCTTGCTGACAAGTATCATGCAGAATGTATCATGATAGAGTATAACGGCATGTGGCATCTAAAAGATATTCTGTCAAATAAGCCTGACAACTGGAAAATCTTTCAGACTGTACTGGTTGCAGATGCTTCTACATTTTTGCAGTATCATGCAAGTTTCAAAAATCTTGTGACGGATAAGCTGAATTTATGTGAATTAGTTGTATTTAACCGGTTTGAACATCGTGTGAATCCGGAAGAACTTCATAAAATTGTCAGAGCAGTTAACTGGAGAACTTTGATTTATTATGAAATGGATAATGGTGAATTGTCTTTTGATGATATACAAGACCCTCTGCCGTTTGACCTGAATGCTGACCCAATTATGATAAAAGACGAATATTATGCTTTATGGTATCAGGATATTATGGCAGAAGCGAAGAAATATCAGGACAAGACGATTGTGTTCCGTGCAATCATAGACAGAAATGCTGATTTTCCGCCGGATGTTTATATCGTGGGACGAAATATTATGACATGTTGCGTAGAAGATATGGCATTCAGCTTTTTTCTGGCACAATATCACAAGACTTTTACAGTACGTCAGAATCACTGGGCTTTTGTCACTGCAAAAATTATGGTACAGCATCATGCTGCACGAAATGCAGATATTCCTATTCTGAACATACTTCATATCTCAGACTGTACACCGCCAGAAACAGAAACTGCCTTGTTTACATGAATACAGAAAATACTAATGAAATGATAAACTTTAGAGTTTGAGAGAATCAAAATTTCCCAGACTTTTTGGCTGAATACTCCTACGCTATGAGCGAGGACGAGGCAAGGCTGGAGGCGGATGTGTTCCTGTCCATCATCAAGGGAAAGCAGTTCGAGTTCCCCGTATACTACGATGTGGAGGAGAAAAAGCAGTTTGCCCTCGGCAAGGAGAAGGTGTCGGCGATCATGCGGGCGTTCCTCGAAAAGGTGGAGGCGGCGGGATACTTCGTCGGTCTGTACGGCTCGGCATCCTCTCTGACCACGCACACGGCGGACGACATCAAGAGCCGCTACACAATCTGGCTGGCACACTGGGTGAACCAGACCAGCTACGGCGGCGCTTACGGCATCTGGCAGCATTCCGAGAAGGGGCGTGTGGACGGTATCAACGGCAACGTCGATCTGGACATCGGCTACAAGGACTTCTCGACCATCATCAAGAGCAAGGGGCTGAACGGATACGCCGCAGAGCCGGTGCTGCCGAATCCGCCTGCTCCTGCGGCGGAGGACGGCATCACGGTTGACGGGAAGAAGTACAGCGGCAAACTGAATAAGGCATGATGCACAGCGCCTGTCGGGAAATTTTCTCGGCAGGCGCTTTTTTGGTACTCAAAAGCCGCAAAAGTGTCCTATTGGTAGTGAAAAGAGGTGTTTGTATGACTGATACGCAGAAAGCAGCGGCGCTGCATTTGCGCTCTAAGGGGCGCTCCTTTGCACAGATCGCCGCCGAGCTTGACTTGTCCGTCAATACGGTCAAGTCGTTTTGCAGCCGCAATAAAGGCAGTCTGCTTTGCTTATGCTGCAGGACGCCGATTCAGCAGCCGAAAAGGACACGACAGAAAAAGTTTTGCTCCGATCATTGCAGGATGCAGTGGTGGAATGCGAACAGCAAGGAAGTGAACCGCAAGGCAATGTATGAGTTC
>JAFRMZ010000177.1 GCA_017430465.1 Oscillospiraceae bacterium | reverse complement strand
CTTTTTTCGGAATCTGAGATGCTGTCGGGCATGAGAGAAGCTTTTGTTCCGGTGCGCTTCGAGTAGATAAATGAATACATATTATCATAACGGACTTTGCTGATAATATCCAATGTTGCCTGAAAATCTTCTTCGGATTCATCCGGAAAACCAACTATCAAATCAGTTGTCAGAGAGAAATCAGGGTCTTTGCTCCGGATATAGTCTACCTGAGAAAGATATTTTTCAACAGTATACCGCCGGTTCATGCGCCTTAGAATTTCATTGCTTCCGGATTGCACCGGCAAATGCAGATGCTTCGCCAGATGTTCGCACTCTAACAGAGCATCCATAAGTTCGGGAGTTGCATCCTTCGGATGGGATGACATGAATCTTATCCAGTATTCGCCCGGAATCTTGTCGATTTCTCTTAATAATTCCGGAAAGCTGACCGGAGTTTCCAAATCTTTCCCATAGGAATTGACATTCTGACCTAGAAGCATGATTTCTTTATAGCCGTCCTGAATGAGCTTCCGGACTTCTTCGATGATTTTTTCGGGCTGACGGCTTCGTTCACGGCCTCTGACATAGGGTACAATACAGTAAGTACAAAAGTTATTGCATCCGTACATGATGGGCACGGCGGCCTTGAATGTGCTTTCACGAAGGGGTTCTAAATCTTCCGGAATATCAAGATAAGTTTCAATATCCTGAGCGTGTTTCAAACCGTGCATATGTGCATAAAGCATTTGCGCCAGACGGCTGACAGCGGATGAACCAAGAACAATATCTACATAACGATAAGATTTTTTTATTTTATCAGCAACTTGTTTCTGCGCTGTCATGCATCCGGTCACGCAGATGATTAAAGCCGGATTCTCCTGCTTTAATTTCTTGATGCTTCCAAGTGTGCCAAGCACACGGTCTTCGGCATTTTCACGGACGGCGCAGGTATTGTATAAAATCAGGGATGCCTTTGTGACATCATCTGTAAAGCCGTAGCCCATTTGTTTCAGAATGCCGGAAAGCTTTTCGCCGTCAGCGACATTTAACTGACAGCCGAAACTATGCAGATAAGCTAAAGGCTGTTCCGGATAGGATGCAATCCAGTTTCTGACTTCTTTGATACAAGCCTCCTGAGAAGGCAGGTTTTCTAAATTCTCTAAATCCAATGGTATCACCTCTTTTTGTTCTTAATTTTATTATAGCATAGTTGATTAAAAAATGCAAGCGGTTTGCGCCTGATTCTGCATCCGGAAAAGAAACTGTTTCATATAGTTTTCATGAGGGGTAATGACTTCCAGATTTATTTCCGGATTGGCTTTGACAAACTGACAGAGCATTTCTTTCAGATTATCAGCAGATTGCATGTAATCCTGAATGATGTAGTCATCTGTATAGCCCAGATGTTTCAGAAGCATGGCAGAAACGACACCTGTCCGGTCTTTTCCGGCATTGCAGAAATATAATACATTGGAATCTGCATTCAGGATAGTACGGATGATTTTCTGCATCTGGTTATCAAGCATAGCCAGATAGGAAACTGCAACCTGTTCCGGAGACTCCGGAACAGCGTTTCCGCCGGTGACGGGCATGGAAAGATACCTGAAATCCGGAATATCTTTCAGGGGACAGGGCTTTTTAAGCTGTTCGGATTCTGTCCGCAGGTCAATGATTGTCAGAATATTGTGATTTTTGAGAAATGCAAGTTCGCTTTCCGAAACTTCCGCCGGAACATCGCTCCGGATATAGCGATAATTATTTTTGATAATCCAGCGTGTGTTTCTGGTATGACGGAAAATCATCTATAGTTCGCCTCCGTATATATCAGCGGAATGGATGCTTTCAGAACTGCTTTTTTTCTGACATAAAATCTGTTTTGTTTCAGGAAAGCAATGTATTCTTCAGCATTCCAGTTTGTTTCAAAAGCAATTCCGGCAACAGTCAGTAATTTTGACATCAGCAGAGCTGAACCGTTCAGATTTTCATGAATGAAGTTCGGAGCAATTAAAATTCCGCCTGTTTTCAGGACTCTTGCAATTTCGGAAAGTACTTTTTCCGGATTCGGAATTACATGCAGGGCATTGGAAATAATTACTACATCAAAGCTCTTGTTTTCAAACGGCAGAGCAGAAGCATCCGCTTTCATATAATGAAGCTTGTCAGTGGATTTCTTCTTCTGCGCCTGTATCAGCATATTTTCAGCAAAATCCGTTGCGATATACGCTTTTGAGGCATCAGCGACATGATTGGAAATCAACCCTGTTCCGCAGGCTAATTCCAGAACTTTTTTATTCCGGATTGTCTTTATGATTTTCTGATACATTTCGTGATAAGCGTTTTGATTCGTCAGCATGAATAAATTATAGACCGGTGCATAAAAATTCCAGATTTTTGAAGTATCTCTGACAGGCATAGTTTCAGAACCTTTCTTAATAGATTTATCTGATTCTATTATAGCATATCTTCCGGAATTATGCAAGTGAGAAATGCCCCTGCCGTCAGGCAAGGGCACGTTCTTAAAGGTTAGAATCTTCCGGCTTCGTCCTTGATATTGCTCCAGATATATCTCAGCATCCAGCCGTCAAAATCGGTGATTTCAGCAGATGAGCCGGCCATCATGATAGATGTGCCGTTTCCGGGGAATCCGCCGACAGGATAGCCGTCCAGTTCGCCTTCTCCGCCGTAGAAGTCCGTAATGCCGAATCCGTGACCTATTTCGTGAATCAATACATGCAGATTCTGACCGCCAAGCATATTCAGATAAGCATCATCAGAAAGACGCTGACCCCAGTCGCCTCCGCATCCGCCGATTGCCGGAAAGCCTTGTGTACACCACAGATACATATCAAAACGTTTATCCAGACCGCCCGGATATTCATAATTTTTATCGGCAAAATGGTCAAAACGGCTTAATTCAGAAGGTGCACTCGGAAGCTTGTCCGGAATGGTTTCATAGCCGTTGCTGGTATCATACTGATTGTCATAAGGGGCAATGAGATTGTCATAAACAATTTCGTCATCATGCAGGTCGAGCAGACAGGACTTGTCAATCACTGCCCAGCCGGTGACTTTAACATCAATATGGTCATACGGCCAGCCGTCATAGCCTTTCAGATAATCATTCCAAGCATTGACGCAGTCACTGGCGAGCTGTTGGAACTGCTGACGCTGTTCATACGTAACTGTTTTGTAAGACTGCCATCTGACAATAAAATTCAGTGTGCCTTTTCCGGCGATAATCTGGTCAAAGATAGTGTTCTGGCGAACGGTAGAGCCTTCACGGACGAACCTGTTCTGCCAAATCCATTCCATAGGAGCTTTGTAATTTTCAGGCATGTCTGCAAGGGTAATTTGCCGGATTTCTTCTGTTTCCGTAGCGGGTTCGGTTTCTGTTTCTGGTTCATACGGCAGAACGGTTTCTTCCTGATATTCCGGATAAATTGTATTAGCGGTAAATTCGACACAAGTGCCCCAGTCATCTGTATGCAGACTGTCATTTCCGTGCAGATATTTTGTCAGTTTGACAATATCTGTCAGAGAAAATTCATGATTGGCATCTACATTAGCAATCGCAATCTGTTCCAAATCAGATTTGTCACCGTTTATCAGGAGTTTTTTAGCAAGAAGCAGGTCATAGATGTTGACAATGCCGTCACGGTTCACATCGCCGGAACAGGAACGGTTTCCGGAAGCTTGAATCAGTTTCCACTGTGAATAGCCGTTTCCTTCGCTCATGCGGACAGTCGGAGCAGATTCATCCGGAGTCAAGGCCCATCCGCCGGCAGTGAACTTGAAAGTATTGTTTTTGCCTTCCAGCGTGAATTTCTGGAAAACATTAGTGTTATCTTTCGGTGCGATGATGAGTTTTCCCTCGGAGTCGACTGTCAGAGCAAGAGATTCATCCGCAACAGAAGTAAAAACTGTCTGGCCGTCTGTATTGGTTTCTTTAAGCCAGCAGTTATAATTGCTGATGCCGTCTGCATCGTACTCGATAACAGAAGCCCCTGACTGACTGTTATTGTTCGCAATGGTCAGATAATGTCCGGTTGCCGTATTTTTGATAAGATACAGATTTTCGATGCTGTCAGCATTCGCAGAAAAAGCCCCTCCGAATGCGCTGAGTGTTCCGGCAGTAACAAGCAAAGCAAGCGGAACAGATAATTTTTTGAAATTCATGAAAAATTCCCCCTTGATAAATTTGATTTCATACATCTGATACTTCAAGTATAGCAGAAATTCTAAAAAATGTCAAGTAAATTTTATAAAACATTCACAAAAATCCCCCTGCTACAGCAAGGGGATTTCAGACAACAGATATTTTTTATTTGAGAGAGTTTATTCAGGGGCGGTTAAATCACAGAGGTCAAGCACCGGACAGCCGTCATCAATATAACTACATGTGACAATACCGCCGTCAAACAGTGAAATATAGAGATTTCCAATCTGGTCAGCATCGACAGCGTAATATAAAGTTACATCAGCGGATTCGTGAGGCTGTAAATCATAAATACCATTTTTTTCATGTTCATGAGGGGTATAAAATGCGAAAAATGACTCACTGTTCAGATTAGGAGAATGAATGATTTCAGTGCCGTGTCCGATATTGTAAAGACTGCATCTGACAGAATTATCATCTTCAATGCTGAATACCCCGGCTTGGAAGCACAGTCCGTTATCGTACCATTCTTTTTCGGGATTTTCATCGTTTCTTGTCAGAGTAACATCTAGTTTCAGAATATACTGCTGAATATCTTCCTCACGGATGATTTCATTTTCCAGTTCATTTTCATCAGTAGCATACTCTGTTCTGTGAGCGATTAAGAGTCCGTTTGTGTCGAGATACTTGCTGTAGTTTTCAGCCGTTTTATCACCGGTACAGTCGGTTGTGATGCCGGTGAAATCTTTCTGGAGCGTTGCAGAATTGACTGTGAGCTGAATATCAGAAGTATTGTCGGCAGTAACACTATCACCGACATGAATGCGGTTCATCTGTTCGGGATTACAGAATCCGGTTAAAATAGAATCATCTGTTCCTTCCTGTGCCTGATAAATTGTATAATATTGTTCGTCTGATTCGGTCAGATAGAGTGAATTAACAAGTCGCAGATATTCTTTTTCTGAAAGTTTTCTGGTGACAAGTTCGGCGATATAGGGCGTATCTTTGAAATGCACATAGATTCTTGCATCAACGGCGGAACTGCTGTCAAACGTACAGATAACAGCTTCATTTCCGGAATCGGTTTCCATGTTTGTTGCGTTGGCAACATCGAATTCCGGCCATAAGAACGGCTGAGAAACATCTTCGACACGGTACAGCACATAACCGACACTTCGTCTGGTGTTGATAGTGTCTTCTGTATTTTCGCCGGCAATGCAGATTTCATTCCATGCGCCCTCGCCGATGTTATCCGTCTGATAGTTTAAATCTTCGGGAGTCCAGCCGAATGCAAGTTTGTAATCTCCCATGCTGTCAGAGCCTTCTTCGCATTGGAAGATAACATCATAATTGAAATTATCGGAATCATCCGGTTCGCCTTTCCAGAGACTGCCGATTTCTTTATCAGTTTCTTCGAGATACATTTCATCTGCGAACTGATGCATTTCTTCATAGCTGAAACCATTGATAAAACATGCTTCAATATAGGGTGTACCCTCGAACTGGACAAACAGCATATCCCAGCCACGACTTTTTTTCAGGAAAACAGCACTATTTCCAGAAGAAGTCTTAAATTTATCGACTTCATAAACCGTGTCATATTCTGCTGTATAAGGTTCAGAAGGGTCAGCCACACGGCAGAAACTGGGGGTAATGGCATGTTCATCATTTTCATTTTCATAGTTATGATATTTCAGTGCATAAGGGCCGTCTTCACGATATTCCAGACCGTCCGGAACATAGCCGAATTTGACTTCATAGAGCGTGTCATTTTCCTGAACGGGAATGGAAAGTCTGACAATATCGCCGTCCTGTTCGACAGAGATGCCGTATTCATCGGCAGGAAGTTCTGTTTCTGTAATGGTTTCTGTTTCGGCGAGTTCGACAGCGTTTGCCGGACTGAAATCATTCTGCTGATTCTGCACCGGAATTTGTCTTCCTGCCTGCCAGATATTCACACCGCCCCAGAGGGCAAATCCGGCAATGGCGATGCTTGCAGTACAGATGCCTGCAAAGCCGATTCTTGATTTTTTCATAATAATACTCCTTTCTGCTGGGTCCTCAGCTTGACTGAGCATTTCTTTTTTTCTGCGGTAGTAGTTTGGAGAAAAGTTCGGTTCAGGTGCATCAGGAGAGAAGGCAGTATTAATGATTTTATCCCATTGTTTCTTATTGATTCGACGCATAAAAATCCTCTCCTTTCTGAGCCGTCATGCGTTTTCTGGCACGTTCAAATCGTTTGCGGACAGTGGCTTCTTTCATGTTGAACATATCAGCAATTTCTTTAAAGGATTTGTTTTCCTGACAGTGCAGAAGAATAATTTTCTTATCTGTTTCGCTGACAAGCGAAAACATTTCAGAAAGCATCTGCCGGAGTGATGTTTTTTTGAATCTGGATTCCAGCTCATCATGAGAATCTGCAACCTGAAAGACAGTGTCATTAAGTTCAGTACAATACTGATTCTGACGGACATTCTTCCGGTATTGATTGATAGCTGTATGTTTGATGATTTTAATCATGTAAGCTTTGGTTGACGGAGAATCAGGTTCGCCGATTCTGTCAAGATGTTTCATCACCTGAAAGAATGCATCCGAAACAGCATCTTCTGCCTGCTGATGATGATTTAAAATCGTATATGCAATATGATAGAATGGTTTTTCATAGAGCTGATAGAGCAGTTCTAATTTTTCAGATTTTGGCATGTTCTCACCTCCGGAGTTAATTTTCAGAACGTTCTGTAATAAATAACACATGACATATCAAAAACGTGACAGGATTTTCAAAAAAACAGAAGTCCCCTCCGCAGAGGGGACTTTGATTATTCTGTACCGTTTTTTGCGGTTCTTGCACGGTAAAACTCCGCCTTATTTTCACGCATAGCCGCTTCTGCCTTGATGAATACTTGTCTGTAGGGCAATCTGCTTCCTGCCGGCCGTTCCAGACAGCCTTTCGCAACGGCAAGCCTCGGCGAATTCGGATGCTTTTCGTTATACAAACGAATATCTTCATCGAAATCAGAAAAATGCTGTTCCATATCCTGCATAGTTTTTCCTTCCAGAATCACAATGAATTCATCGCTCGCAAGACGGTAGACGTTATCTTTATAGAAGACATCTTTCAGGATATTGGCTGTTGCCTGAAGTGTTTCATCACCTTTTTCAAAGCCGTAGACAGTGTTGATATGTTTCAGTTCGTTAATATCGAAAAATGCAACTGTAAACGGAAGAAACTGATTGTCTTCCGGCATATCAAGCCTTTTGACGGTATCCTGATAAGCCGGCTTGTTGCCGACACCAGTCAAATCATCTACATAAGTCTGGGAATAGATAAAAGCAATATATCTTCTTAATTCTTCCTGCATGGTGTGGAGGTCGTTTCCAAGTTCTGAAATTTCATCTTCATTTTCAGGATTTCCGTAAGTTTCGCCGGAAGCAAGTGTCTTGAGAAGCGTTCGATGATTAGCATCTGTAATTGTATCCAGTTTTTCGATAGAACTTTTTATCATGATTCTGTTGAGGTCTTTAAAGCCTTCTTTGAGTTCCATCATTTCTTCATCAATCTGATGGAAACGCTGACGACTTTTATCGGAAATAAAGATAGAAAGCAAAATACCGGAAAGCAAAGAAATGGCGATGATAATTACAATCGTGATGATGTTTTTGGAAATCTGCTGTTCATACCAGTCTGCATTAAAATCCACCGCAACAATGACAGCAATCTGATTCTGGGAATCGAAAACAGGCGTATAAGCAGAGTAGAAAGAACCCCATGCATCCTCATAGGGAGTATTATCTACCGAAGGAATGCCCTGCGAGGCTTTTTGCAAAGCTTTGGTAGAGACAACCGGTTCACCGAAGATACCAGGGTCTTCTACAGTAGGGTCGACAGAGAAAGTAAAGCTTCCGTCTGGTTCGACATTGATGGCATAGATATACTCAAGTTCAATATTTTCCTGAAATATCCGAAGGGTATCCATTGCTTTTTGATATTCTTCTGAATCTTTATCTTCTGCGGTAAGCTGACACATTGCATCGCCGTCAAGCATGGCGGCGGCAGTGTTGGAAATATCCAGCATTCTGTCATGAATGAGGGATTTCATCGCCGTTCTGGAAAGATGCGCCATAACTGCGCCCATGATGGTGTTGGCTGTTACCAGAAGAATCAGAGCGAATATCATATTAAGATTGAGAGACGTTCTTTTTCTTCTCATATTTTCTCCTTTATTTTGATATAAAAAAATTTATTTATATTATAACATATCGGAGAAAAAAATGTCAATAAACAAAAGGGATACATTTTTGCACAAAAGTGCGAAAAGTCTGTATCATTCCGTATCAGAAGCCATCTGGAGCAGGTCAGTTAATTTTTCATGGT
>JAFRMZ010000176.1 GCA_017430465.1 Oscillospiraceae bacterium | reverse complement strand
TGAAGTTGATGCTCCTATGACGCAGTACACGACAACAGGGGCTCGGCCGGATAATCCGACTCCGGTCTATATCGCCACAACAGACCCTTATGCCGGTCTTGCAACGCTCGCACCTCCACTGACAACATCCGGAACGGGAAACGGCCTGACGGGCAATCCGACTACTGTTACAACTACTGTTGCGCAGAATACTCCTGGTGATGGTACTGTTACAAATACAAACTATGTTGTTTCTTTGAGTGGTTCTGCAAGCATTTATTCCAGTCCGAACGGAAGTGCAAACGGAACAATCGGTTCAAATGGTTCCTTCACCATTGTGCAGGAAATGACAGATTCCGCAGGTGTCAAGTGGGGTAAACTTAAATCCGGCGCAGGCTGGGTCAGACTCAACTAATATTTCACATGAATGAAAAAAGCTCCTCACATGAGGAGCTTTTTTGATATTCAGAATCAGGATTCTGTATTGACTGTAATTGTGCCGTCAGTATTATTGATGATAATCGTATATTTTTCATAACATTTAAAGCTGACTTCGTTCTTGGCGACATCGTTTGTGATGGAACTTTCTTCAATATTGGAATCTGCCAGATTATGCAGATAGTTGAATATTTCCAGTGAACGGTTACCGGGGTCTTTCTGCTTGTAATTATCCGTTTCGAGGAAATCTTCTATTTTTTTGTAGATGGATGCATATTCTGCATTTTCTGTATCGGCATTATCATCAGAAGAAGCTTCTGTTTCTGTTACGGATGTCTCTGTTTCTGCGACAGATTCCGTTTCCGGTGCAAAAGATTCTGTTTCTGTTGCAGAAGTTTCGGTTTCGGAAAAAGTTTCTGTCTGCGTATCTGCTGAAGTTTCATCGGATATGATTTCACCGCCGACCGCCTTTTCCAGCGCATCGACAGCAAATAAATCCGATTTTTCATAGGTAACGACTAATTTTTTATAGCCGTCCGGATAGTCCTTGCTGTTGAGTGCAGATTCAAAATATCTCCCCTCACTGACTGTCATTTTTCCATTATCCAAATTCATGATTTGATATAATCTGTGGTCACATTCTTGTATGGAATAGTTTTTGCCGTCTGTACTCTGTACTGAACCTGCATTATCTTCCGTCAGAAAATAGCGTTTCCCGTTGCTGGAATGGAACACAAGTTCATCACCATAAGACCATACGCCGACAGTTTCATTAAACGGAACAGCTTCTTCTTGTGTGGTATCTGTTTTTTCTGTCTGAACTATACTTGTTTCGGATGGCGTACCGTCTCCACGGTCACTGCATCCGGTTATCATCAATGCGCTGAGACAGAATACTGCTATCAGAAATAATTTTCGTTTCATAAATACTTCTCCTTCATAGAATAGAATGGTTTCTTTTTTATCTGCATTATAGTATAGCATAGTTTTTCCGAAATGTCAAGTTTCAGAATCGCTTTTCCGGCAGAAGTGCGTATTTCTGACCGTTCCGGAGCGTGACACAGACAAGCATTTCTCCCAGCGGAAAATTTTTCCATTCCAGAAACTTCATCCCACACTGATAGATATTTCCGTCAGCGCACTTGATAAAATAGGGATAATTTCCGGAATCTGGGAGCTTTCCGGTGCATTCCAGAAAATCAAGTGTATAGCTATCATGTTTCAGACAGTCATAATCCGAATTCTTCCAGAATATCTTGCAGATACCTTTGAAGAATATGCTGATAAAAATTGCAACTGATACCAACCAGTAAATCAGCATTTCAGAATGGTCTAAAATATTATGATAAGAAAAACCCTGTATTATTTTTTCATATTGCAGGTACAGCGTAAAGAAAATAGAAATTAACAGTGTAATCTGCATACTAATCATAAATTTATATCTTCTGTCTTTGATATATTCCAGAAGAATTTCTTTCTGCCTGTCACTTAGCCACATCTGATAATTTTGATTATTCATGATGATGCCTCCTTATGATGTAAATAATATTTACATCATAATAGCATAGTCATCCGGTTTTGTCAATCTGTATTTTTCACAAAAAATTCATTGACATAAATTTGATTTTATGCTAAAATATAAAATATATCAGAAAAAGAAAGAAGGATTTTTTTATGACTAAAATTACAGAAGATATTGCATATATCGGTGTGAATGACCATGATATTGACTTGTTTGAGGGACAGTATATTGTCCCAAACGGCATGGCCTATAATTCTTATGTCATTCTGGATGATAAAATTGCCGTGTTCGATACCGTGGACGGCAATTTCAAAGAAGAATGGCTCGCCAATCTCAAAGAAGTACTCGGCGACAGAAAGCCGGATTATCTGATTATTCAGCACATGGAACCTGACCATTCTGCCAATATCAAAGCTTTTACCGAAAAATATCCCGAAGCAGTTGCTGTCGGCAATGCCAAAACTTTCAAGATGCTATCCGAATATTTTGAAGGCTTAGACCTTGGCGATAAAAAATTAATTGTTGCTGACGGCGCAGAACTTTCCCTCGGCAGACATCAACTGAAATTCGTTTTTGCGCCTATGGTTCATTGGCCGGAAGTCATGCTGACTTATGACAGCACTGATAAAGTTCTGTTCTCTGCTGATGCGTTTGGTAAATTCGGCGCACTCGATGCCGAGGAAGACTGGGCTTGCGAAGCAAGAAGATATTATTTTGGCATTGTCGGTAAATTCGGTACACAAGTACAGGCTGTCCTGAAAAAAGCTTCTGCGCTGGATATTCAGATTATCTGTTCTCTGCACGGCCCTGTTCTGAAAGAAAATCTCGGCTATTATCTAGATTTATATCACACATGGTCTTCTTACGGCGTGGAATCCGAAGGCGTAATGATTGCTTATACTTCCGTTTATGGCAATACTAAAAAAGCTGTAGAACTCCTTGCTGAAAAACTGACAGAAAAAGGTTGTCCGAAAGTTGTTGTATGTGATTTGGCACGTGAAGATATGGCCGAAGCCGTGGAAGATGCATTCCGTTATGGCAAGCTTGTGCTCGCCACAACCACTTACAACGGCGATGTTTTTCCATTTATGCGGACTTTTATCGAGTCCCTGACAGAAAGAAGCTATCAGAACAGAACACTCGGCTTTATCGAAAACGGTTCTTGGGCATCCACTGCCGGCAAAGTTATGAAATCCATGTTCGAGAAATCTAAAAATATTACTTATCTTGAAAATTCCGTCAAGATAACAGAATCCGTCAAGGCGGACAATCTGCTTCAGATAGAAGCTATGGCAGAGGAACTCTGCAAATGATTCCGGAACAGTTCAGAAAAGCTGTTACATTCAGCTATGATGACGGTAATCTACAGGACATCCGGCTTGTAAAACTATTCAATCAGTATCAAGTGAAATGCACGTTTAATCTGAATTCCGGTTTAGATACTTCCGATGAATGGATTTATAAAAATATTCCTGTCAGAAGACTGAATCTTCCGGAATATGTCGAGTTATATCAGGGGCATGAAATCGCCGTCCACGGAAGCAGGCATCTCAATATGACAGAACTCGATTCCCCTGCCCTGCATGAAGAAATTTTCTCTGACAGGGACAGGCTTTCTGAAATTTTTGGAAAAACACCTGTCGGAATGGCTTATCCTTACGGATGCTATAGCCCTTCTGTCATAGAAATGATAAAGAAAGCCGGCATGCAATACGGCAGAACAGTCAATGATAATCATAATTTTCAC
>JAFRMZ010000175.1 GCA_017430465.1 Oscillospiraceae bacterium | reverse complement strand
GGAGCTTCTTGGTGCAGTCGATGACATACAGGACAGCATCGGAATCCGTGGCGGAATCCTGCGCTGTTTTGAGCATGTGACCACTTAATTTATTTTTCGGCTTGTGCAGGCCGGGGGTGTCGATAAACACAAACTGCGTGCTTTCTCTGGTGAGAATACCGGTAATTCGGGTTCTTGTCGTCTGGGGCTTACTGCTGACAGAGGCGATTTTCTCACCGACAAGGGCATTCAGCAAAGTAGACTTTCCGGCATTGGTTCTGCCGGAAAGCGTTAAAAAGATAGATTTTGTTTCGTTCATGAAATTATTCCTCGTCTGGTGTGGTATAGGTCAGTTCTCTGGAAATGCCGAGCTTTTCGAGAACAGCTTCTTCTTTTTCTCTCATGATGCGTTCATCCAGAGAACTTTTCTCATGGTCATAGCCCAGCAGATGAAGCATGGAATGTACGGTCAGAAAGCCGATTTCACGGCTCAGGGAATGTCCGTAGATATTCGCCTGCTTGACAGCCGTTTCGATAGAAATTACAATATCGCCGAGCAGAATAAAACCGGTTTCGGTATTGATTTCCATTGTGCCGTCTTCACTGGTCAGCGGAAAGCTCAGTACATCAGTAACACTGTCTTTCTGACGATAGGTTTTGTTCAGGCTTTTGATTTCCTGATTGGAAACAAAAGAAACGCTGACTTCGGCATTCTGGGTAAAGCCCTCGGAAATCAGCACCGCATGGCAACAGCGGCGGATTAAGAGACGGATTCCGGAAGGAATCTTGACACTGTTCTGGTTGTTTTTAATGCTTACTTTTAATTTACCTGTTTGCTGCATGAAAAAAATCTCCTTTTCTGTTTGTAATAGTAATAAAATAAAAATCAGGTGCGGTTTCTGTAAAAATTCTCATAAGCACGGATAATATCCTGCACCAGCTTATGACGGACAACATCTTTTTCCGTGAAGCGCATAATCGCAATATCATCAATATTTTTCAGAATTTTCATGGCTTCAATAAGTCCGGAACGGCGTTTTTCAGGCAGGTCTATCTGCGTGATGTCGCCAGTGATAACCATTTTGCTGCTGTTTCCCAGACGGGTGAGAAACATTTTGATTTGTTCGGATGTGGTGTTCTGGGCTTCGTCCAGAATAATGAAAGCATCATCAAGAGTGCGCCCACGCATGTAGGCGAGGGGAGCGACTTCGATAATGTTCTTTTCTGTCAGCCGTGCGAATGTTTCTGCACCGAACATATCAAACAATGCATCATAAAGCGGTCTGAGATAGGGGTCAACCTTATTCTGCAAATCGCCGGGGAGAAATCCCAGTTTTTCACCCGCTTCGACAGCGGGGCGTGTGAGAATGATTTTCTGTATTTCGTGCGCTTTGAAAGCTTTTACGGCCATAGCAACTGCCAGATAGGTTTTTCCTGTACCGGCAGGGCCTATGCCGAGCGTGATGGTGTTTTTGCGGATGGCATCCACATATTTTTTCTGCCCGACAGTCTTCGGCCGGACAACCTTTCCGCCGGATGTGATACAGATACCGTCATTGCTGAGTTCTTTCAGAGCTTCGGATTCGCCGTCCGAAAGCATAGAAATCACATAGCGCACGGTTTGTTCCGTGAGGGGCTGTCCCTTGTCTGCGAGTTCGCAGAGCATCCGCAGAGCCTGAACAGCTTTTGCTGTCTGTTCTGCTTCGCCGGCAACAGTCACATCGCCGCCACGTCCGGTGATGATAACCTGATATTCCCTTTGCAGGGCGGTCAGATTTTCGTCATAGCTTCCGAACACGGCTTGCACACTTGCAGGATTCTGAAAATGAATCTGTTCTTCTGTCAAATTTTTCACCTTTGCTTTACATATATTTCTATTCTTATTATATCATAATTTATGCAGTAATTGCAATAGGAAAACAAAATTTTCTTTTCTGTTCCTGTAGCACTTGTATCACTATTATACAATATTTTTACCGAAAAATCAATAGTTTTCACGAAAATTATGTGAAAATTGTCAAATTGCATAATCAGACACGTTTTTTTTTGGAATTTTTGAAAAAACCTCTTGACAAACTGGAATATCTATGCTATAATATACAACGAAAACAAAGCAGATGCCTGCCTGTCAGTATCTCACCGTTTGACTCTCTATGCCGAAACGGTCAATCACGTTGAAAAATTTCCTGAACTTTAATCAGGTGTTTTTCTGTGCTGAGTGCTGATTTTAACAGAATCTGTACTCATTTTTTGTTTTAAAAGAAATTTTTATGCTTGGGGGTGCTTTACTATAAGCAGCAAGGAAAACAAGGACATGCAGATTAATGAAATGATTCGGGATAAAGAAATCCTCGTCATTGACGCAGACGGAAAGAAACTCGGCGTGATGTCTGCCCGTGAAGCGCAGATGCTCGCCTATGAGAAAGATTTGGATTTGGTCAAAATCGCTCCGCAGGCAAAACCGCCTGTCTGCCGTATCCTTGACTATGGCAAGTTCTGCTTTGAACAGCAGAAACGGGAGAAAGAAGCCAAGAAAAATCAAAAAGTCATGGCTATTAAAGAAATCAGAATGTTTTCTACTATCGATACCAACGACTTTAATACCAAAGTCAATCAGGCAATCAAATTCCTGAAAGGCGGAGACAAACTGAAAGTTTCTGTCCGCTTCCGCAAGCGTGCCATTGCTCACCCGCAGTTCGGCGAAGAACTGCTCGAACGCTTCAAACAAGCCTGCGATGAATACGGCATCGTTGAAAAACCTGCCAAAGCCGAAGGCCGCAGTATTGTAATGTTCATCTCCCCGAAAGCATCCAAGTAAGAAGGAGGAAAACCCATCATGGCAAAGAAAGTAAAAGTAAAAACTCATTCCGGCGCAAAAAAGCGTTTCAAACTCACCGGAACAGGCAAGCTGAAATATCAGCACACCAATAAGCGCCACAGACTGACCCAGAAGGATACCAAGCGCAAGAGAATCGCCCGTAATGCCGGCGTTGCCGATGCTTCCAATGCACCGACACTCAAGAAGCTCGTTCCTTATCTGTAATTTTTTAATTTTTATTCAAGACTACAGACTAACTCAAAAAATATTGGAGGTACAGAATTATGGCACGTATTAAAGGTGCGTTATCTACTCGCAAAAGAAGAAATAAGACTCTGAAGCTTGCAAAAGGCTACTTCGGCGCAAAGAGCAAGCACTTCAAGATGGCAAAACAGGCCGTGATGAAATCCGGTCAGTATGCTTATATCGGCAGAAAGCAGAAAAAGAGAAACTTCCGTCAGCTCTGGATTACCAGAATCTCCGCTGCTGCTAAAATCAACGGCATGAATTATTCTACATTCATGAACGGCTGCAAGAAAGCCGGTATCACACTCAACAGAAAAATGCTCTCTGAAATTGCTATTCATGATGCTGAGGGCTTCGCAGCAATCGCCGCTCAGGCTAAGGCTGCTCTTTGATGAGGCACTGAACCATCAGAACACGCTCTTGACATAAAAAGAGCGTGTTTTGTTATATTGCCGGACTCCGGCAGAAAGCGAAAAAAATCATGCAGAAAATAACGGAAATTACCTCACGGGATAATCCCGCTGTCAGACATTATATCCGCCTGAGAGACAAGAAAAAAACAAGATATGAAGAAAATCTGTTCGTTGCAGAAGGGCTCAGAATCGTGACAGATGCCTTGCAGTATCCCTGTCTGGTACAGCAGATTTTTCTGACAGAATCCGCATGGGAAAAATATGCCGAGGACATACAGAACGCCATGCAGGAAACAGGACACTGCTTCCGGATTCCGGATGCTGTCGGGAAAATGATGACAGATACAGAACACACACAAGGCGTGTTCGCTGTCTGCCGGATGCCGGAACAAACACTGCAAATCAGCAGAAAGAAAAAATATCTTGTATTATATCAGCTCCAAGACCCCGGAAATATGGGAATGATTCTGAGAACAGGCGATGCCCTCGGCGTGGACGGCGTTTTGCTGTCGCAGTGCTGTGACCTGTACAGTCCGAAAGTTATCCGTGCAACCATGGGCTCTGTTTTCAGAGTGCCCGTTCTGGAACTGCCGGATGCAAAAGAGTTGTTCGACTTGCTGGAAACAAATCAGATTCAGTCCTATGCTTCCGTACCCTCGGCGCAGGCCGTTCCGCTGACAGAATGCCGGCTCTCCGAAGGATGCGCCGTCTGGATTGGCAACGAGGGAAACGGCCTGCCGGATGATGTAATGCAGAACTGTCACTATAAAATTACCATTCCCATGAAAGGCGGGGCAGAATCCCTCAACGCAGCAATGGCTGCCGGCATCCTTATGTGGGAAATGATGAAATCTTAACAGCAGGTGATTTACAATGCAGGACGATACTCTTGCTTACTGGATTTGGATAGTCATGGTGATGGGCTTCGCCAATAAAGACACCTTTTCGCTGATTCAGAAATACCCCGATGTTCGGGAGTTATATTCCTTGATGTTACGTCCGGACTGTCGCTTTCTTTCTGAACGGCAGAAAAAACATGCTTTGCAGAATCCGCTTGCCAAAGCAGAAGCCATTCTGGAAACCTGCCGGAAAAAAGAAATTCAGCTCCTTACCTGTCAGGATGCCTGCTATCCGGATTGTCTGCGCCATATCTACAGTCAGCCGGCATTGTTGTTCTATAAAGGAAATCCTGCCATTCTGAAACATGACCGGCTTCTGACAGTTGTCGGCACAAGACATCCTTCTGAATACAGCATCCGGACGGCAAAACAGCTTTGTCATGAGCTTGTCTGCAACGGACTTACACTTGTCAGCGGAGGCGCACTCGGTCTGGATACTGTCGCACATCAAAGTGCTGTCGAAGAACACCGGCCGACTGTCAGCGTGCTCGGATGCGGTATTGACTACAATTATCCCAAAGGCATTCAGCCTTTGAAAGAAAAAATTATACAGAACGGCCTGCTTCTGTCGGAATACTTCCCCGGAACGCCTCCCTACGGAAGAAATTTTCCTGTCAGAAACCGGATTCTTTCCGGAATCAGCCCTGCTGTGCTCGTAACGGAAGCCAGTCGGGAAAGCGGATGTATGATTACTGCAAATCTTGCCTGCGACCAGGGAAAAGACGTCTTCTGCATTCCGCCTGCTGATATTTACGACAAACGCTACAGCGGTCAGATATTTCTGCTCCATGACGGCGCAGCCCTTGTCTGCTGTGCGGAAGATATTCTGAATGCCGGCAGTCTTGCTGTCTCTGCACCGGAAATTCTTCCCGAAATTCCGGCTTCTCCTGAAGTCCCTAAAACGCCTGAAATTCCCGAAATTTCAGAAATTCCTGAATCAGAACAGGAGGCAGATTCGCTCTCTGAAACAGAACGGCACTTGCTACAGGTTCTGGAAGACAGCGAAAAAAATATCAATATGCTCTGCTGTATGACCGGCCTGAAATTTGAAACCATTTCTATGCATCTGCTGGAACTGGAACTGCTGGGCTGGGTTGTCGCTACCGGACGGGATTTCTATACGGTCAGTGACAAGTACCGGAAGCACAGCAGTGCACTATGAAAGGAGCGTGCGCCGTCTGCACGGCGGAATTATGTCTAATTTAGTAATTGTGGAATCTCCGGCGAAAGCCAAAACGATTCAGAAATATCTCGGCACAGGCTACGAAGTGATTGCTTCTATGGGGCATGTGCGTGACCTGCCCAAATCCAAGCTCGGTGTCGATGTCGATAACGGCTTTGCACCCCAGTATATGGACATGAAAGGCAAAGAAGACGTTATCAAGGAACTCAAGAAAAAAGCCCAGAAAAGTGAATATGTCTACCTCGCTACTGACCCCGACCGTGAGGGCGAAGCCATTTCATGGCATCTTGCCCAGATGCTCAATCTGGATTTGAATGCCGACAACCGTGTCGCATTTAACGAAATCACAAAAACCGGTGTGCAGACAGGTATGTCCAATCCGCATAAAATTGATTTGGATTTGGTCAACGCTCAGCAGGCAAGAAGAATTCTCGACCGCCTTGTCGGATATAAATTAAGCCCCTTTCTCTGGAAAAAAGTAAAAAGAGGCCTTTCCGCAGGCCGTGTCCAGTCTGTCGCCGTCCGCCTGATTGTTGACAGAGAAGAAGAAATCAAGGCTTTTGTCCCAAAAGAATACTGGAGCATTGATGCTGTACTGAATGCCAGCAGAAAAAAATTTTCTGCAAAGCTTTCTTCTGTTGACGGAAAAAAAATCGAAATTACAGATAAAATACAGGCAGATGCTGTTCTGGAACGTCTCAGAACTGCTGATTTTATTGTAAAAGTCATCAAGAAGCGTGTCACCAAAAAACAACCCTCCCCGCCGTTTATTACTTCTACGCTCCAGCAGGAAGCTTCTAAAAGATTAGGCTTTCAGTCCAAGCGAACCATGAAAGCGGCGCAGGAACTCTACGAGGGAATTGATGTCAACGGCATGGGCGCAGTCGGCCTGATTACTTATATGAGAACCGACAGCCTCAGAATTTCCGCAGATGCACAGAATGCCGCCGCAGATTATATCAGGACAACTTACGGTGACAGCTATCTTCCGGAAAAACCCCGTGTATTCAAATCCAAGAAAAATGCGCAGGATGCTCATGAGGCAATCCGCCCCTCAATGCCCGATATTACCCCTGACAGCATCAAGAACAGCCTGACCAGTGACCAGTATAAATTATATAAATTAATCTGGGAAAGATTTATTGCCAGTCAGATGGCAAATGCCCTTCTGGATACCATTTCTGTTGATATTTCTGCTGATAACTGCATTTTTAAAGCTTCCGGCTATTCCGTCAAGTTTGACGGCTTTACTGTTCTGTATGAGGAAAAAAGCGAATCCGAAGAAGAAAATCAGAAAATGCTTCCTCCGATTGCCGAAAATGATATTCTGAAAGTCGAAAGTCTGGACGGCAATCAGCATTTTACACAGCCTCCGGCAAGATTTTCAGAAGCAACCCTGATTAAAACCCTCGAAGAAAACGGTATCGGTCGGCCAAGTACCTATGCACCGACTATTACAACCATTCTCGCCAGAATGTATGTCGAACGTGAAGGCAAACAGCTCCGCCCTACTGCCCTCGGCTATGTCACTACCCAAGTTATGAAAGAACATTTTCAGCATATTGTCGACCCCGATTTTACTGCCAAGATGGAATCTGACCTTGACAGCATCGAACAAGGCAAGGCCGACTGGAATAAAATGCTGGAAGTCTTCTATGAGGATTTCGCTAAAACCCTCACTGCCGCTGAAGAAGCCATGGAAGGCAAACACATGAAAATTCCGGATGAAAAAACAGACATCGTCTGCGAACAGTGCGGAAAACCAATGGTGATTAAAATCGGCCGTTTCGGAAAATTCCTCGCCTGCACCGGCTATCCCGACTGTACCAATACCAGAAAAATTGTACAGGAAACAAGCGGTATCTGTCCGAGATGCGGAAACAAAATTGTTCTGAAAAAATCTAAAAAAGGCCGTAGCTTCTATGGATGTTCCGGCTATCCGGACTGCAATTTCATGACGTGGAATGTGCCTCTTGAAGAAACATGCCCCCAGTGCGGAAGCACACTGTTCCAGAAAGGCGGTAAATCCGGAAAACTCGTCTGCGAAAAAGAAGGCTGCGGATATGAAAGGAATCTGAAATAATGCAGAATCATGCAATTGTAATCGGCGGAGGACTCGCCGGATGTGAAGCCGTATGGCAGATTGCACAAGCCGGCATTCCCGTCACGCTGTACGAAATGAAGCCCGTCCGCTATACGCCGGTACATCATCAGGAAAATCTTGCAGAACTTGTCTGCTCCAATTCGCTGAAAGCTTCCAGACTGGCATCTGCCGGCGGACTGCTGAAAACAGAAATGGAAATGCAGGGCAGTCTGCTCGTCAGATGTGCAAAAGCCTGCGCTGTTCCGGCAGGCGGTGCACTTGCCGTGGACAGAAATCAGTTTTCAGCACTCGTGACGGAAGAAATCCGGAATCATGAGCTGATTACTGTCATCCGTGAGGAAATCACACAGCTCCCCGAAGAAAATGCCGTCATCGCAACAGGTCCGCTGACTTCTGATGCACTCAGCAGAGAAATTGAGAAACTATGCGGAAACCGCCTGAGCTTTTTTGATGCCGCTGCGCCGGTCGTTTCTGCCGACAGTCTGGATATGAGCAGAATTTTTGTTCAGTCCCGTTATGACCGTGGTGATGCCGATTATCTCAATTGTCCCATGAATCGGGAAGAATATGAAGCTTTCTGGGATGCGCTCGTTCATGCGGAACAAGCCCCCCTGCATGAGCACGACAAAGAAGCATTCAAAGTCTACGAAGGCTGTATGCCTGTCGAAGTGCTCGCAAAACGTGGAGCAGAAACCCTCCGCTATGGCTGTCTGAAACCTGTCGGACTCCGTGACCCCAATACCGGAAAACGACCCTATGCAGCCGTTCAGCTCCGGAAAGAAAACCGTGAAGCTACTATGTATAATCTGGTAGGATTTCAGACAAATCTGAAATTCGGCGAACAGAAACGTGTGTTCGGCATGATTCCCGGTCTGGAACATGCGGAGTTTCTGCGCTATGGCGTGATGCACCGGAATTTCTTCCTGAACAGTCCGGAATTATTAAATCCGGATTATTCTATGAGAAATCACGAAACACTGTTCTTTGCCGGACAGATGACCGGCGTGGAAGGCTATATGGAATCTGCCTCCAGCGGTATCATCGCCGGAAAAAGCCTTGCAAGAAAAATACAGGGCAAATCAGCTTATCTGCTTCCGGAAACTACCATGATGGGTGCACTCTCTGCCTATGTCAGTCACGGCGGTGCTTCGGAATTCCAGCCGATGGGCGCAAATATGGGACTTCTGCCACCTCTGCCGGAACATATCAGAGGCAAGCAGGAACGCTATCAGAAAACAGCAGAACAGGCTGTTGCAAGTCTGACTGAATTTTTACAGAATCTGGAGTAAATCAAATATGAAAATTATTGTAGATGCTTTCGGCGGTGACAATGCGCCGGCTGAAGTCCTCAAAGGCTGTAAGCTTGCGCAGGAAGAACTGCATGTGGAAATCGTCCTGACGGGCGATGAAGCCAAAATCAAACAGACGGCACAAAAAGAAAATATTGATATTTCCGGTTTTGAAGTGATTCATACAGAGGAAGTATTTGATATTCATGCCCAGCCACAGAGCATTATCAAAGAAGGAAAAAATACTTCCCTTGCGCTGGGATTGCAGGCACTCAAAGATGGAAAAGGTGATGCCTTTGTCAGCGGAGGAAGCACCGGCGGACTCGTTACCGGCGCAACCTTTCTTACCAAACGCATCAAAGGCGTAAAACGTGCCGCACTCGCTCCTATGCTTCCGACAAACAAAGGCAGAAAAATGCTCCTCGATGCCGGCGCAAATATCGAATGCCGTCCCGAAATGCTTGCACAGTTCGCCGTCATGGGGTCGGCTTATATGAAATGTGTCAAGGATATTCCTGAACCAAAAGTCGCTTTGCTCAATGTCGGCGCAGAAGATACCAAAGGCCGTGAACTCGAACTGGAAACTTATAAATTATTACAGAAAGCACCAGTCAGATTCTGCGGTAATATCGAAGCCAGAGAAATTCCCTCCGGCGAAATTGATGTCGTTGTCAGTGACGGCTTTTCCGGCAATATCGCTCTCAAGCTCTTTGAAGGCATGGGCGCAATGTTCCGTGATAAGCTGAAAGAATGGTTCAGCGGTTTTGCCGGAAAACTTGCCGCACTCCTGATGCTCTCGGATTTGAAGAAATTTCAGGAACAAATGGATTATAAATCCGAAGGCGGTGCAATTTTGCTGGGAATTGCCTATCCGGTGATTAAAGCCCACGGCAGTTCTGATTCCAAAGCGTTTTTCAATGCCATCCGGCAGGCGAAAAAATGCGTTGACGGCAATATGATTGCCGAAATTACAAGTATGTTATCCACTATGAAAGAAGGCGAATAATTTTTATGTCAGAAAATTCATTTTCAGGACTGGAAAAAGCTATCGGCTATGAGTTCAGAAATAAAGAACTGATTCATGAAGCCCTTTCACATTCGTCCTATGCCAATGAAAAGAAAAAACAGCGTCAGAGCAATGAAAGACTGGAATTTCTCGGAGACAGCGTGCTGTCTGTCGTGGTTTCGCAGTATCTGTTTACACACTAT
>JAFRMZ010000174.1 GCA_017430465.1 Oscillospiraceae bacterium | reverse complement strand
GATAGGCCAGACACTTGGAAGTGAAATTCAGCAGTTCGGATTCAATCTGGATTTCGCACCTGTAGCAGATGTAAATCTGAACAGCGGAAATGAACTGGGCAACCGGATATTCAGTTCTGACCCTTATGTAGTTGGAAATATGGTTGACGGCGTTGTCAAAGGCATTCAAAGTACAGGTGTTGCCTCCACGCTGAAGCATTTTCCGGGACTTGGTGCAGAAGACGGCAATGCGCATTATGATTCACAGATTATCATCAATCGTTCTGTTGATGAGCTGAGAAGTTCAGAATTTGTAGCATTTCAGTTCGGGATTGATGCCGGTGCTGATTTTGTAATGGTGAGTCATCAGATAATGACATGTGCCGGAGACGGCATCCCGTCCAGTCTGTCACATGTTGTATGCACTGACTGGCTGAGGAATGAATTGTATTTTGACGGCATTATTGTAACGGATTCGTTCGAGATGAATACAATTTCAGGAAGTTACAGTCCGGAGGAATCCGCAGTCATGGCAGTGGAAGCCGGCGTGGATGTCATTCTGATGCCTACGGATTTGACCGCTTCTGTCAATGCAATAGAAGATGCCGTCAGCACAGGAAGAATTTCCGAAGAAAGAATTAACGAAAGTGTTTACCGGATTTTACAGGAAAAAGAGAAGTTGAATCTTCTGGGGTGATAGTATGGAAGACAGATTTTCACAGCAGATAAAATTTATACTGGAACTGGATAAGTTAAAGAACATCTACCGTCAGACGCTTGTCCTGCATGAGGACAGGCAGGAAAATGATGCAGAACATAGTTTTCATCTGGCAGTAATGGCCTGTATTCTGGCCGAACATGCACGGGAAAAGGTAGATGTTCTGCATGTTATGAAAATGGTTCTGATGCATGATGTGGTTGAGATAGATGCCGGTGATACATATTGTTATGATGAAGCCGGCAATCAGACAAAAGCCGAACGGGAACACAGAGCCGCAGACCGGATATTTGCCCTGCTTCCGGAGGAGCAGTGTCAGGAATACCGAGGATTATGGGAAGAATTCGAGGCACGGGAAACACCGGAAGCTAAATTTGCAAACGCACTGGACAGAATTCACCCGATGCTGCTGAATTATACCAAAGGCGGAATTTCGTGGAAAAAGCACGGCATTCATGCAGAGCAGGTAGAAAAGCGCAACTGCGGTGTGACGTCTGACGGAAGTGAACGCATCGGCGAATTTGCAAAAGAAATCATCGAAACAGCAAAAGCACAGGGGATGCTGCTGGAATAAGAAAAGGAGAAAAAACATCATGAAAGAAATTGTAGTCGGCGAAACCGCCGAAGTATATACACGGGTAACAACTGATAAACTTGCTATTGCCGTGGGAAGCGGTTCACTGAAAGTATTTGCAACGCCGTCCATGGCGGCACTGATGGAAGAAGCTGCCTGTGCCGCAGTCAAGCCGTTTCTGGATGAGAATGAAACAACAGTAGGAACATCTCTGCATATCGAGCACACATCGTCAACGCCCATGGGGATGACTGTGTTCGCCGAAGCGGAGATTATTGCTGTAAACGGCCGTGAAATCACATTTCAGGTAACTGCCCGTGATGAAATCGGGGATATTGGTCACGGCGTGCACAAGCGTTTTGTTGTCAAGAGCGACAAATTTCAGGCTAAAACAGACACCAAAGGAATTGTAGGATGAGTGAAAAAAAAGAACTTCCAAAGGAAATTGAACGGAAATATCTGATACAGAAGCCTGATATTGCAGTTTTAAAAAGCATAGCCGGATGTGAAGCAACTGAAATCACTCAGACATATCTGATACAGAAAGATTCTGGTTTTGGAAGAAGAATCCGCAAGCGTGGAAACGGTGAAAACTGGGAATATACCTATACGCAGAAGCATAAAATCGGCTTTGGTGAACGGATAGAGCTGGAAGATGAAATTTCAGAAAAAAAATATCTGGAACTGCTGAAAGAAGCCGAGCCGGCATGTCATAGCATTCATAAAATCCGGTGCTGTATCCCGTATGAAGGACAGTTGCTGGAGATTGATATTTACGAATTCAGTGAAACCTATGCAACACTGGAAATCGAGCTTTCCTCGATAGATACCCCTGTGATACTTCCGGAATGGCTGAATATTCTGGAAGATGTGACGGATAAGAGAGGCTACAGCAATTTTGCGCTGTCACAGAAGCTGGCATTTCCGGAGGAGCTGGAATGCGGGAAATCGAAATTTTGAGGATATATATGGAATTGGCTGTATCTCTTGCATTTGTTGGTTTTGGTGTTATCTTTATCGCATTTATTTTTATAAAATCATTCATTGACAATAAAAAAGAAAAAGCTGTGATGATAGAAATTTTCCGAAAATACGGTGTAAAAACAAATGCAAAAATACTAAAATGTAAAGAAAACAAAATATATGGAAGGCACAATGTTCAAGGAAAATATAATTATTTTATAGAGTTTCAATATAACAGCACTAAGTTTGGAATAGTTACTTGCAATTATACATTGCTGACAAATAATCCGAATAGTAAAAAATACATTGATTCAATACCTATTATTTATATTCCTGCATACATGGATTATTATATGGGACTGACAGACCGTGAAGATTTTTTTAGTTCTATCGAACATAAACTGATTCTTGGCTATGACTGCTGGCTGGTAATATTTTCAGAAGATATAACTGAGATATGACTATAAAATAGAAATGCAGAAATTCTGATACATTACCGCCATGAAAAATATGGATATTACTGAAAAACTGAAGCTATGAAAGAGACATGAGGAGGATTTCAATGTCCGAAACAAGAAAAGAAGGGAAATATCTCTGTGCGGATTTTCTGGCAGTCATCGGTGTGATGTTACTGCTGGGGCTGGAGTATTTCAAAGCAGTGGGATTCATGGAAATGCCTGTGACCTATGACAGTGCCCTGCCGATAGCCGGAAGATGGTTCTGTTTATCGGGAGCAATGCTGTTATCGGCATGTACAGGCTATGTACTGAGTACAAAGCGTCTGTCATGGCGCAGTGTCAGACCGCTGATACGGCTGATATATATCTATCTGGTGAGCAGTTTAGGGGCAATGCTGATGCGCCGTGTGATATTTGACCAGTATGTGACAAAAGAAGAACTTATCAACATGCTGAGGGATTTCACTGCCACGGATACGGCAGAATTTGCAGGAATGTATCTGGTACTGCTGCTGTTTGCACCGTTTTTGAGTGCAGCATTTCACGAACTGAAAACACATAATGCCCGACTGGCCTTTCTGGCAGTCACAGCAGGTGTAAGCACATTACAGCCGATGATAATTTTATCGGGACGGTATGTAATACCGCCGTGGTGCAAGATGCTTGCACCGTTTGCAGGCTTTATCGGCGGTGCATTTGTACGGAAATATGCGAAGAATCTTCCACGGATTGCGTATTTCTTCCTGTTGCTGTTATTAACGGGATTGCAGACAGTGGCAATTGTCTATATCTGTACGGAAAGAGGAATATTATGTTATCCGCAGTTTGACAGCATGGCAAGTCTGCCGTCTCTGATGACTGCACTTTTACTGCTGAGTCTGTTTCACAGTGAAAAGAAAGGGAACACAGCTCTGCATCGATTTTTTTCCAACGCTTCCGGCGGAGCAATTGCTGCACTGATTATCGGAGATACGGTGATTGATTTTGTTCTGCCGTCACTGTGGGAATATTTTCCGGAGCAGAACAAGCTGTTGCTGGCAGGACTCGGAGCAGTGCCCGTTATATTTATTTTATGCTGTACAGTAGGAATTTTCGCACAGATACCAGTATTTCTGATGAGGACACTGTTTGAAGACGGCGAATATGAAGAAGATGACGAAGACGAGGAAGACGTGGAAGACGAGGAAGAAGACAGCGGAACAGAAGAAAAATCTGCTCCTGTCCAAGTACCCGCCAAGCCGAAGCCTCTGCGGAAATTAGAACCGCTGAAGGAAGTGCCTGTCAGGGAAGTTCCTGTCACAGTTGCGAAAAAATATCCGTCCAGAGATATAACTATGCCTTTAAAGCCCGCTGAAGAAGATACTGGCTCTTTCCCGATACCTGACCCGATGCCTGCACCGGTTGCACTGGCAGCTACAGAGGAAATCGAGTCCATACCGCTTGCCGAACCGGTCTATAATCCGGCACAAGAGCCGAAACCTGCTACATTGGATGAGATTCTGGAACAGCAGGGAATTCCGGTGCACAGCGATTCTATAGATGACTTGATAGCTAAAATTACAAGCGGAGAGTAAAAAAGCATGAAATTATTATTTATCGGAGATGTTGTCGGAAGTACAGGCTGTGAATTTCTGAAAAGCCGTCTGCCGAATCTGAAACGGGAATATGGTGCAGAAATTATAGTAGTAAACGGTGAAAATTCTGCTGACGGCAACGGCATCACATCACATTCCGCACGGCAGATATTTCAGGCCGGTGCGGATGTAATTACAACAGGAAATCACGCATTTCAGAGAAGAAATGACTGGCAGATTTATGAAAATGACTGTATTATCCGGCCGGCGAACTATGGGGAAGCATGTCCGGGGAAAGGCGTGACTGTCTGTGATATGGGAAGCTGTCAGATAGCTATTCTCAATCTGGCCGGCGTGCTGTTTCTGGAAAATCTGGAAAACCCGTTCACGACAGCAGATAATCTGCTTGCCGGAATAGAAACGCCGAATGTTTTTGTAGATTTTCATGCAGAAGCAACTTCTGAAAAGCGTGCCATGGGATTTTATCTGGCAGGACGTGTCACTGCTGTGATGGGAACGCATACCCATGTACCGACAGCGGATGCCTGCATTCTGGAAAATCACACGGGATATATCACCGATGTGGGCATGACCGGTGTTGAAGATTCTGTACTT
>JAFRMZ010000173.1 GCA_017430465.1 Oscillospiraceae bacterium | reverse complement strand
TTTCTTCTTGCACAGGCAGTCAGCACAGCAGAAAGACCGATTTCATCGAGTGACGTTCTCGGATAGATTGTCCGGTTCATAGCGTTCATGACTTCTGTATAGCAGTTTTCGCTCAGAGCATTCCGGAGGGTTTCATGTTTTTCAGGGTCATCCAGTACAGCCGTCAAATCTGCCTTGGACTTGATACCCTGACGGCAGAGCATATTGAACGTATGCACGGAAAGATTCAAATTTTCTAAATTCATACTTGACATTACCTCGCTTTTGTGATAGAATTAGATTGGATTATTATTGTTTGTCCCCGTCCCCGACAGCAATCGGGGCAGGGATTTTTTTAATTGATTTCAGGCGGCTGATAGATTTTTTTTCCGCAGTGTGGACAGTACTTTGTCTTTGAAGGTGACAGTTTTCTGCAACGTGTACACTGAAAACCACTTCCCTGTTCTTCCCAGAAAGCCGCTATTCTGTCATCATAAACCAATTTCATGCCGGTTTCGCTTGCGGCTTCTTCGGCAACATCGCCGAGAAAATAAGCAAAGATTTCATCTAACTCCTGATATTCTTCTGTTACATCAAAGATGACTGCAAATTTATAATCCGGATAGTGCGAGTACAGCCAGTCATAGACCTTCTGAAAAGATTTTGCATTCTGAAAACGGATGGGACATCTGCCGTATCTGTCCTCGAATTCTCCATCCTCAATTACTTTCATAGAATCACTCCTTTTCGCAGAGTGTGCCGAGCGTCTGATAAATCTCAGAGAGTTCCTTTTCAGCATTATCACGGATAAGTTTCAGCTCGACAATACGTTCCGTGACGGCTTTCAAAGAGCCTTTCCAGTCTGGCGGAACGGCTTCGGATTCCTGATTCTGTACCGGCACTTTTTGAACAGAAGTTTCCGCTTTTTTTGGTGGCTTCGGCACAAGTGCGCCGTTATCAATTAGAATCTGACGGATTTCCTCAACAGAACATAAATTCTCATCTGCCAGAATTTTAATCTGATACTGTCTGTTCTTCGCCTGCCGATAACTCCGGCAGATTTCTTCGTTGGTCATCTGCATGTGAACGCTCCTTTCAGTCCAATAGTAGTATAAGCCTGATAGACTTCGCTCCACTGCATGATGACGACATCACATTCACCGTCAGTTTCATATTTCCACTGTCCGGCGATGTTTTCAGCATCTTCGAGCGTGTCTGCATCTCCGAGAATACCAGTATTCTCATACAGGTCAATGACACGATATTTTTTAGGCATCAGCTTCACCCCCTTTCAGTCCTCATACGGCAGAAGTTCGCCGTTGACAAGTTCCCACTGATTGCCAGCGCAGTCGAAACGGATGTAATTCCAGTCGGTGGCATCATAGAGCGGTTCACGCTGATAAGTATCTTTCACACGCAGACGACCGTATTTATTGACTTCAAACGTCTGCACTTCACGGAGAATCTGAATTTTCTCCGGCATGAAGCCGAACAGCATGGAAAGATGTTCAATGGCTTCTTCATCGCTGGGAATTATCGCCGAACCGGATTCCGCAAGTTTATTATAATCTTCCTGCTTCATGTTCGTGCCGGTATGTTCGGCAGGCTTCCAGTCAAGCTCCTTGTCGAGTTCCTGTTGAAGCTTGTCGGCTCTTTTCTTCTCGGCTTCGAGTTCGGCTTCCAGATTGCTGATTTTGGATAAAAACTTATGGTCTATTGCCTGTTCCAGCTTGTTGGCTTCTCTCTGAATACGTTCTGCCAGACAGTCAGCGTTCATCAGATACGCACGGCAGAAATCGTGCTTGTCCTCTTTGGATTCGCTGTAGAACTTCTCAATTACTGAATACTGGTTCGCTGACGGATAAATCCCCGTCAGATTTTCAAATTCACTGATTAACATAATTAAATTACCTCACTTTCATAAATTCTCTAAAAATCCTGTCACAGTTCTTTTTGCGGATTCTGCGGTTCTTTCCGTATCTTGCAAGATGATGGATTCTTCCGGAGATTCTGCCGTGCTGTACGAGGATTCCAGCCATTCTGTCAATGACTCCTGCGATAAAACCGCTGAGAAAGTTTCTGAAATTTCTCCATGTGTTCAGAATTCCGGATTCGCTGAATCTTCTGAAAATTGCGTTCTCCCTGTTGTTCACCCCCTTTGCTGAGTTTCTTCACGCTCGGCAATCCAGCGCATCAGCGGTGTCATCTTTCAAGGAGCTGTTCCGGCTCAATCTGCAATAATTCGCAAAGCCGTCCCATTTCATCAGTACTCATATAATAAGTATTCTTTCTGTTCCGCAGGTCTTTCACGCCTAAGCAGGCGGAAATCATCTCGTCAGAAATGCCCCGAATAGTTTTCCACTTCATCAGGTTTGCCCAGACGATAAGGGGCAGCGGGACTTTCTTGATTTTCATCATCTCATATCCTTTCAGTTTTCAAGATTCTTCTGTTTGGTTCTGCTGCTTTCGCCTCTTATCAGCTCTCTGCTTGTCGTTTCAAGCGTTTCAGCGATTCTGTCACCAGTAATCATGTCCGGCAGTCTGATTCCCATTTCATAAAGTGAAATTGCCTGTCTGGAAATGCCGACACTTTCAGCAAGCTGTTCTTGAGTCAGCCCTTTTTCAAGCCGTATCTGTTTCAGATTCTCGGATAATGCCATGTTATCACCTCGCTTTTCTGAAAAATTCTTGACTTTTACCGTGTTTTATGCTATAATAATACTAAGTAGAATATTATATCTGCTTGTTTTTATATTTCTCTCTGCTACTCTGTAGCATGGTTATAGTATAACACGTAAATTTGCAATTGTCAATATAAATTTACGTTTTTCATTTAAATATACATATTTCAACATGTTTAAATATGCATTTTTAATAAAAATGCATATTTACATAAAGGAGTGATTAGCATGAAAGATTATGATACTGAAATTGCACAAAAAAGAATAGAGGTACTCTGCGCTCAAAAAGGCACTAAGCCTACAATAGTTGCAAGAGAAAGCGGTGCAGGAGCAAATTCTATTGCAAATTTAAAGCGTGGTTCAATGCTTTCTGCTGATAAGCTCGCTAAAATTGCTGATTATCTTGATTGTTCTGTAGATTATATTCTCGGCAGGACAGATGAGCCAATCCAAACAATGAACAATGTTTCTGTCAGCAATCCGCAGAACTTCAACGGAACACAGAACAACGGCATCATTCAGACATCTGATGAAAAAATCAGTTCTGATGATGAGCAACTTCTTGAGATGATAAAATCACTGGATTTGATAGAGCGTTCAAGAATCATTGTTATGATTGATGAAATGCGGAAAGGAGCATGAATATGAGCTTTGAGGAAGATTTTAAAAGCTATCTGAAACGATTGAAAAAAATGGCAGTTCAGCTCCCAGATTTGACAGAAGAATCTACAAAGACCGCTCTCATCATGCCGTTTTTTTCCATGCTGGGATATGATGTATTTGATGCCTCTGAATTTATGCCGGAGTTCACTTGTGATGTTGCAACCAAGAAAGGTGAAAAAGTTGACTATGCGATTCTCAAGGACGGCGAACCGGTCATTCTGATTGAGGCGAAACGTGCCGGAATGAAGTTGCAAAAGCAACAGCAAGGACAGTTATACCGCTATTTTTCAGTAAACAGATGCAGAATTGCAGTTTTGACAAACGGAATCACGTATCAGTTCTTCAGTGACCTGAACGCTCCGAATATTATGGATGATGAACCGTTTCTTTCTTTCAATCTTCTGGAAGATGACCCAGCACTGTATACTTCAGCAGTCAGTCAGTTCTGTAAGGATAAGTTCAATATCAAAAATGTAATCTCAAAAGCAGTATTTCAGAAATACTCCAAAGTTGTACAGAAAACACTGAAAGAAGATATGATTTTTCCAAGTGATGAACTGGTAAAATATTTTCTGTCCAGACCGGAAGTCAAGACAGGAAGCCGAATCACTTCGCAGATGATTGAAAAATATCGTGAAGCTACGGCGGAAGCGATGCAGAAAATATTCAATCTTTCAGCAGAAGAATTTCAGACAGATATAAATCCTGTTTCCCAAGATGCAGAAATGACTGAAACTCCCGTTGTATTACCAGAACCGAAAAATCCTGTCACATTGGAAACTATTTCTGAAACAATTCAGAAAATAGGTCAGAATGAGATTCCGGACTTTAGATGTCAGACAGAAGATACACCGGATTTTTATAAAATACATATTCATACAACAAACAGCCGAAAAATGGGTGTTGTCAAGATTTCAAAGTCTGATTTATCAATTCAGTTCAGAGAACTCGGAAACGGTGCACCGATTGTGCATGAATTACAGTCAGCGGAAGAATTCCGCAGTCTGGTAGAAGGAGAATCTGCATGACACTCAAAGAAAGGGCGGAACAGGTTTTCAATCAGCTCAATGAAAAACAGCTCAGGGCTTTTGTCGCTTTGTTCGGCGATTTTTCTCCGGAAGGAAATGCGGTCAGAAAATCCTATACAGAGTATATTGAAGAAACTTTTCAGGAAGCAAACAAGCAAAATAAGGAATAAAAAAATCCGTCCGCTGGAAAACGGACGGATAAAATGATATATAGGGGGAATTTTTATGGCAAAAGCAAAGAAACTGCCTTCGGGCAACTGGCGTGTGCAGGTCTATGCTGGGAAAGATGAATCCGGAAAGAAAATCATGAAGTCATTCACTGCGCCGACCAAACGGCAGGCAGAAGCAGAAGCGGCTATGTATCTGGTAGCTAAAAAAGAATCTGAAAACAGTGAAATCACTGTCGGTCAGGCGATTGACAGCTATATCAGCGCAAAAGAAAATGTGCTGTCTCCAGTGACAATCCGGTGTTACCGAAAGTATCGGGAGAAGTGGCTGCAAGGTCTGATGGATATTCCCGTTTCTGAACTGAATGTGATGCTGGTGCAGAATGAAATCAATCAGGAAGCCCGTCATCTGTCGCCGAAGTCTTTACGGAATGCTTATGGCTTGCTTTCCGCCGCCGTCAGAATGCACTGTCCCTCGATGATACTGAATGTGACACTTCCGTCAAGAGAACATAAAATCAAGGAATTGCCAGAGCCCAGAGAGGTCATACAGGCGATACAGGGAACTGATGTAGAGCTTCCCTGTCTGCTTGCCTTGTGGCTGTCGCTGAGGATGTCAGAAGTCCGAGGCATCAAGTACAGCGACATCTGCGGAAACGTCCTGACGATACATAGAACAATAGTGACATTTGACGGTCATCATATTGAGAAAAATCAGACAAAGACATATAACAGTACCCGTCAGCATGTACTTCCTGAGCGGATTCTGGAGCTTATCCGTCAGCAGAGAGAATCTGCTGATTGTGATGAGGATTATGTTATCACATCATGCGGACAGACTATCTCAAAGAAATTTATCCGACTGCTGGAAAAAAATCATGTCAAGCGGATGACATTTCATGAACTCCGGCATCTGAATGCCTCAGTCATGCTTCAGCTCGGTGTGCCTGACAAATATGCAATGGAACGGGGCGGATGGTCTACCAATGAGACATTGAAAACAGTCTATCAGCATACATTTACAGAAAAACGGCAGGAAATCGACAGGCAGATTAATCGTTATTTTGACAGCATCTATGACGAAATTTCACACGAAATTTCACACGACAGCTAATAAATCCGGAAACAGCGTCTAAAAAAATAAGTTCGAATCCCACTCTCTCCGCCAGACTGAAAAGAACGGTTTGCCGTTCTTTTTTTTATTTTCAGAATTCCCCCGAAACATTCCGGCTGTTTCGGGGGAATTTTGCAGTTATAATTCATAGGTCGACAGAATCCTGATGGCGACTTCCTTTCTGGTGGAGCGTGTATCCATCGCCTGTTTTTCGATATATCTATGTGCTTCTGGTTCTGTAAATTTAAGATACTGCATCAGTGCGCACTTGGCACGGTTAATAAGACGCATCTCATCAATTTTGACCATCAGTTTGGAATTTTCCCGCTTGAGTCCTAGCATTCGGGAGCGTGTTGCCTCCACCAGCCGGATAGACTGGTGAAAGAGATTCCGGTTCATAGGTCTGGAAACGACACATACGCCGTAATCGCCGACCTTGTCTGCCACATCATCAGCAATATCGCCCTTGCAGAGCAGAATGATTCCGGAATTGTTATTTTCTGCCAGTGTGACAGAAAGTTCGTGGCCGAATTCATCTTTCAGCGGAGTATTAATAATAATCAAGGCATAGTCGGTATTCTGCACCATGCGTCGTGCCTCGCTTCCGCTTGCGGTGGAAGTGAGGCTGGTATAACCGTAGGAGTGCAGAAACTGGGCGATAATTTCCATACCTTTTTCAGAACCGGAGATAATCAGTGCTCTGTCCATGCAGTCAGCTCCTTTGCATTTTTTGGATTATTCAGATAAGAAATACTGTTGTTCTTCAAACAGAGCTTTATCCTCGGCGGCTTCGTAAAGTGCGAGCTGTTTTTCGGTATTCTGCCAGAAATTACGCAGAATTTCTTCCGGCAGATTCTCCCGAATAAATGTGCTCTGACGGGAAAGTTCGTAAGCTGTCCGGAGTGTGCCGGGCAGGGTGCGGAACTGTTTTTCTTGGGCAGTAACGCAGAGGTCATCTGAAAGGGTCAGATGCCGTCTGATACCGTCCATGCCGGCAGCCAGCAGAAGCCGGAAAGACAAATAGGGATTACAGCAGCAGTCTGTACTGCGGATTTCGATTCTTGCCGGTTCGCCGTCATTGTCATGAATACGAATCATAGGCAGACGGTTTTCCATAGACCAGTTGATATGATTCGGCGCACCGCTGTGGCGCAGACGGGTATAGGAATTCACAATCGGATTCAGGAACACTGTCATTTCGGGCATCCGTTCGAGAATGCCGGCGATGAAAGCCGAACCGTCTTCGGAAAGCTGATTGTGTTTATATTCAAAAATATTCCGTCCGTTGTTCTTGATGCTGATAACGACAGTGAGTGCACTGCCGTAAGTACCGCTGAGGGGTTTAGGCATAAAAGAAGCATACAGACCGTTCTGGGCAGCAATTGTTTTCACGACTGTTTTATAATGCACCATATTATCGGCAGCTGTGACAGGCTCACTGCATTTAAAATCAATCTCATTCTGGCCGGGGCCGTACTTATGGCAGGAACGCTGGGGATTGAGTCCCATTTCTTCGAGAGAAAGACAAATTTCACGGCGTGCATTTTCGCACTTGTCCAGCGGTGCGACATCGAGATAGCCTGCATGGTCATGCGGAATTTTGGTAGGCTTGCCTTCCTCATCGCAGTCGAATAAATAAAATTCGCTTTTTGTGCCGAATTCGCAGGAATAGCCTTTCATATACAGTTTCTGGATATATTCCTGAAGGGTATGGCGCAGTTCACCGGCATAGTACGAGCCGTCCAGATTCTTGATACTACAGAAGAAGCGAACGACTCTGCCGGATTTCGGACGCCACGGAAGCACGGAAAGGGTTGAAATATCCGGCACTAGCAGTAAATCCTGATAGCAGTCGGAAAAGCCGGCGGCATCGAGCAGAATGCCGTGAGAAAAGGCTCTTGGCAGTTCGCCGGGCATAATGGCGATATTTTTCAGATTGCCCTGCATATCGCAGAACGTCAGGCGGATAAACTTAACATCATTTTCCGTGACGAAATCCAGAATTTCCTTAGGTGAAAAATTCATGTGAAACTCCTCCTTGACATAATAAATTTCATTCAAGCAGGGGGACTCCGGAGAAAAAACGGCTTACAGTAGCACTGCAAGCCGTTTTCTGCTTTTGGATGTTATGCCTGCTTTTCATAAACGGCTGTAATTTTCCCCAGATACATCTTATGCATGGCATCTTTGGCATAAAAATCATTCACGAGTTCTTTGCGGATGAAATCTTCCTTGCTGAGCATCTGCGCATAGACTTTTTCGCAGACGAAAACACGTTTTGCTTCTGCGAAAGCCGGCACGCCGTCCAGCACGGCGGGAGTGAGTCCGGTTTCTTTCACCTTGTCGCAGTCACGGCCGGAGTGTCCGCCGCAGAACGCAAGAGCCTTGCGGTATTCTTCCGGAAATACGCTGACAGTAAACCTGTCATTTTTCTCCAGATATCCGAACGTATGACGGGTTGTGCGCACATAGGCTGTCAGGACGGGAGCATTCCAGAGCACGCCGATTCCGCCCCATGAACAAGTCATTGTATTAAAATCTTCCGGTGTGCCGGAAGTCAGCAGAAACCATTCTTTTCCAATCATCGTGACCGGATTTATCTGTAATTCTTCTATATTTCTTCTGATAAAAGCCATTGCAATCATCCTTTCTGAAAAATCTGCATAAATGAACTTATGATTAGTCTATGCAGAAAACAGCAGCGAAATCACTCCGCCGCTGTTCTGAGATACTGAGAAATTATTCTTCTGTTTCGTCCTCACCGGAAGGGGCAAGCTTTTCGATTTCTTCTTCATCGAAATCGAATTCCAGTTCTTCGCCGCAGTTCGGGCAGATAGTTTCGCCTTCTTCGAGCATACGTTCATCGAGGAGAATCACTTTTCCGCAGGTGGGGCAGATAGTTTCGTATTCTTCCTCATCGAGGAAATCGCCGTCAGCGTCTTCGCCATCCTCAGAAAAGTCCGGCAGGAATGCGGGTTCTTCGGCAGTTTCTTCTGTATCAGAAGCAGTTGTTTTCACCTGATTTTTTTCAGGATAATAATGCTTGATATTATTTTCAGAGGAAAGACATGCACTGCATCCGCTTTCTTCGTTATCGACAAGTTCTTCGATAACGCTCAAATCCTCATCGAGGATGCTGCAAAGTTCTTCGAGTTCTGAGACACGGTTTTCCAGTTTTTTGGCATATTCTGCGGATTCTTGGAGAGCTTCGCAGACTGCGCCGAACAGTTTGCCTTCTCTGGATTCCGGATGCACGCCGAGGCCTTCCATCAGGCCTTTGAGATAGGAAATTTTATCCATATTATGCACGCTCCATATATTCGCCGGTTCTGGTATCGACACGAATCATGTCGCCTTCGTTGATGAACAGGGGCACACGGATTTCTGCGCCGGTTTCGAGAGTGGCGGGTTTAGTTGCATTGGTAGCAGTATCGCCCTTGATACCGGGTTCGGTTTCTGTTACCAGAAGTTCTACGAAATAAGGGGGCTCTACACCGAATACGTTGCCCTTGTAGGACAGTACCTTGACTACCATTTCTTCCTTGACAAACTTGAAGTTAGAGCCGAGCTTTTCTTCTTCGATAGCTACGTCTTCCCATGTTTCGGTATCCATGAAGTGATACAGGTTACCGTCAGCGTAAGAATACTGCATATCTTTTCTTTCGATGAAAGCAGTGGGGAATTTTTCTGTCGGGTTAAAAGAGCGTTCTACGACAGAACCGGTGATAACGTTCTTGTACTTGGTTCTGACAAAGGCTGCACCTTTGCCGGGCTTTACGTGCTGGAATTCCACAACCTGAACGACATTGCCGTCCAGTTCAAAAGTAACACCGTTTCTGAAATCGCCTGCTGTAATCATAAAATAAAAACCTCCGTAATTTTTTAATATTAGACTTAATATATTTATTTTACACCAAAATGAGAAATTTTGCAATAGTTATTCCAAAATATCAGAGACAAATCAAACTATTTGGAATATTTGTCAAATTTTCACAATTATTTTTGGTGATATGCACGAAATCTTCAATTCGCACACCGAACTTGCCGGGGAGATAGATACCCGGTTCAATCGTCACGACACCGCCGGCAGGGAGCAATTGTTCTCTGTTGGGGCTTGCGACAGGGAATTCATGAATTTCGAGGCCTACGCCGTGGCCGAGCGAATGGCCGAAATACTCACCGTATCCGGCATTTGTGATAACATCACGGGCAACGGCATCCAGTTCTTTTCCGGAAATGCCGGCTTTTGCGGCAACTCTGGCGGTATCCTGCGCAGTGCGAACAATTTCATAGACATCCCGCATTTCCTGCGAGGGTTGGCCGACACATACCGTTCTGGTCATATCGCTGTGATAGCCGTCAACGACTGCGCCGAAATCCATCAGGACGAAATCGCCTTTCTGAATTTTTCTTTCATCCGGAACGCCGTGGGGCATGGATGTATGTGCACCAGTGAGGGCAATTGTCTCGAAGGACAAATCCTCTGCGCCGTGGCTTCTCATATAGAAATCCAGTTCGAGAGCGACCTGAATTTCCGTCATACCGGCATGAAGTTTTTCCAGAAGTGCCGAAAGGGCATCTTCTGCGATTTTCTGCGCCGATTTGATTTTTGTGATTTCTTCGGGAGACTTGACCGTTCTCAAATCATAGAGAGCCTGACTGAGCGTATTATCTGTCAGGAATTCGTAATTCTTCATATGATTTTTCAGATTGTCGCATCTCTGGAGCGTCAGGCTCTGGGCTTCGACAGCAATTGTCTCTGCGCCGTGTTTCTTGAATAATTCATCGAACTGACGGAACACATTTCCTTTCTGTTCGATAACCTGACAGTGCTTGACAGTTTCCCTTGCCTTTTCGATATACCGGAAATCAATCAGCAGATAACTCTGCTCCGGAAACACCAGCACATAACCGGCGGAAGACTTCATTCCGGTGAGGTATCTTCTGTTGATGTCGTCCGTAATCAGGGCGCAGTCTGCCTTATCCTGAAATAATTTAATTAAATTCTGAATGCGTTCTTTCATGATTTTGTCATCTCCGCTAAAGCCAATATTGCCAGTTTATAGCTCATTGTCCCTAAACCGGAAATGCTTCCGGCGCAGACGGGCGCAATCACGGATTTAGAACGGAATTCATCCCTTGCGAAAATATTGCTGATATGCACTTCAATGACCGGAATCTTAATCGCCTTGATAGCATCTGCAATTGCATAGCTGTAATGTGTATACGCCCCGGCATTGAGCACGACACCGGCGAATTCCTTTCTTGCTTCATGGAGCTTGTCAATCAGAGCACCCTCATGATTTGACTGAAAGATTTCTGCTTCAAAATTCATAAATTTTGCATATTCTGTCAGTTGCTGATTCAGTGTCTCAAAATTGGTATCTCCGTAGATGCCCGGCTCACGCTCGCCGAGCAGATTCAGATTCGGTCCGTGCATGATTAAAATCTTTTTCATGAACTCACTAGCTTTCTTTCTTGATTTTCGCCGGAAGATACTGATAATCTTTCGGCAGGAACGGCACTTCCAGCACACGCTTGATGCATAGGAATTCGTGGCCTTTCCAAGTTTCCTTCTGCATAGGGCGGACATAAATGCTCTTGACACCGAACAGATTCGCTCCCCAGATATCTGTATAAATCTGGTCACCGACCACGCAGAGCGATTCTTTTGGCAGATGCATTTCCTGCATTGCCTGTATAAATCCTCTGCTGAGGGGTTTCAGACTTTCGCAGACGCAGGGAATTCCCAGCATTTCTGCGAATGGCTTTACTCTTGGCTCATGATTATTCGAGACAAGTCTCATCCGGATTCCGGCTTGTTTCATCTCGGCAATCCAATCAAGCACACCTTCTGCCGGAGCAGGATTATCATGTGTTGTCAGCGTGTTATCGATATCCAGAAGCAGGCCTTTCACGCCCATGCTTCTGAGCAACTGCGGTGTAATATCGCACACTGACCTGACAGCAATCATTGTTTTGAACATCCGAACACCTCCCCTGCACCTGAAAAAACAAGGGCGCACCGAAAGGCACACCCTTGCATTTCATAACAGCTTATTAATACTTGCGCTTGCGAGCAGCCTCGGACTTCTTCTTACGTTTTACCGAAGGTTTTTCGTAATGTTCTCTTTTACGAACTTCAGCAATTACGCCGTCCTTTGCGCAAGACCTCTTAAAGCGCTTTAAAGCGGTGTCCAGAGATTCATTCTTGCCAACACGAACTTCTGCCATTTCCTATTCCCTCCCTTTACCTTAGAGGTCTATCTGCTGGGCAGATAGTTATACTAAAACCCTTGCGGGAATCAGCTTTCACCCTTTAATACATTCATAACATAGATAATAATTTTTATTACTTTACGAATGGCATGTTCTTATTATAGCACACAAGACTGATTTTGTCAATAGGCTTTTTAAAATTACGAAAACTTTGTTATTTTACCACAAAATTCACGAGCTTATTTTGTACATAAATCTGCTTGACGAGTGTTTTTCCGGCAACAGCTTCAGCAATTTTGGCATCTGCGAGAGCCTGCGCCAGAACAGCATCTTTTTCCGCACCTGCCGGAATGCTGAGCTTTGTCTTGACTTTGCCGTTAATCTGCACAACGATTTCGACAGTATCGTCTGTACAGAGGGCTTCTTCATACTTCACCCATTGCTGTTCGTTGAGCACACCGCCGAAATTGCAGATTTCGTAAAGTTCTTCTGTCAGGTGGGGGGCAAACGGATTCAGCAAAATCAGCAGGGTTCTGTATTCAGCTCTTGTGATACTGCCTGTTGTGTAGATTTCGTTAATCAGCTTCATCATAGAGGCAATGGCAGTATTAAACTTGAGGGATTCAATATCTTCGGAGACTTTCTTGATAGTCTTGTGGAAGTTAGAAGTCAGTTCCGGACGGTAGGCATCACCATCTGTCAGGATGTCCTGCAAAGCCCAGACACGGTCGAGGAACTTTTTGCATCCTCGGATGCTGGACGGACTCCACGGGGCAGTTTTTTCAAAGTCGCCGATGAACATTTCATACAGTCTGAGGGTATCTGCGCCGTACTGACGGACAACATCATCCGGATTGATGACATTTCCTCTGGATTTGGACATTTTCTGGCCGTCTTCGCCGAGAATCATGCCGTGCGAGGTACGCTTCATATAAGGTTCTTTATAGGGAACAGAATCAATATCATACAGGAACTTGTTCCAGAATCTGGAATACAGCAGATGCAGGGTGGTATGTTCCATACCGCCGTTATACCAGTCAACAGGCATCCAGTATTGCAGAGCCTCTTTGGAAGCTAACGCCTTGTCATTATGTGGGTCGCAATAGCGCAGGAAATACCATGATGAACCAGCCCACTGAGGCATAGTATCAGTTTCACGCTTTGCAGGGCCTCCGCAGCAGGGGCAGGTTGTATTGATAAAGCTTTCCAGAGTAGACAGCGGAGATTCGCCGTTATCTGTCGGCATATAGCTTTCGACTTCCGGCAGACGGAGAGGCAGTTCTTCTTCCGGAACGGCAACCCATCCGCATTTCGGGCAGTTGACCAGCGGAATCGGTTCGCCCCAGTATCTCTGACGGCTGAACACCCAGTCACGGAGTTTGAAATTGACTTTTCTATGACCTTTTCCGGTTTCTTCGAGCCAGTCTTTGATTTTGACTTTGGCATCTTCTACAGACGGGCCTGTCAGGAAGCCGGAATTCACCATCACACCGGTAGCGCAGTCAGTGAAAGCGCATTCTTCGATATTACCGCCGGCAACGACCTCAATCATCGGGATGTTGAATACCTTTGCGAATTCCCAGTCTCTGTCATCGTGAGCCGGTACGGCCATGATAGCACCTGTTCCGTAGCTCATCAGAACATAGTCAGAAATGAAAATCGGAATTTCCGTACCGTTGACGGGGTTGATGGCCTTCACGCCTTCGAGTCTGACACCAGTTTTTTCCTTGTTCATTTCGGTTCTGTCGAAATCGGATTTTTTAGCGGCGAGTTCCTGATATGCCTTGATAGCATCCATATTAGTGAGCTTGTCTGCCCATTTTTCAATCATGGGATGTTCCGGAGCAATAACCATATAAGTTGCGCCGAACAGCGTATCCGGACGGGTAGTATATACTGTCAGGGTATCTCCGGCAGTGGTGTCGAAATCGACTTCTGCGCCTTCGGAACGGCCAATCCAGTTTGTCTGGGTGACTTTGATTTTATCCAGATAATTGACCTCGGACAAATCATCAATCAGACGCTGGGCATATTCTGTAATTTTGAGCATCCACTGGCTTTTGACCTTACGGATGACTTCTCCTCCGCAGCGTTCGCAGCATCCGCCGACAACTTCTTCATTTGCCAGCACGACTTTGCAGGAAGTACACCAGTTAACGGCCATTTCTTTTTTATAGGCAAGGCCTTTCTTGAACAACTGAAGGAAAATCCACTGCGTCCACTTGAAATAATCGGGGTCAGTGGTATTGACTTCCCTGTCCCAGTCGAAGCTTAAGCCCAGAGATTTCAGTTGTCCCTTGAATCTTGCGACATTGTTCTGCGTAACGATTGCCGGATGAATCTTGTTCTTGATGGCGAAATTTTCAGTCGGCAGGCCGAACGCATCCCAGCCCATCGGGAACAGAACGTTATAGCCTTCGAGTCTTCTTTTTCTGGCGACAATATCCATCGCTGTATAAGGTCTGGGATGACCGATATGCAGACCTTGGCCGGATGGATAAGGAAATTCTACCAGAGCATAGAATTTCGGCTTGGAATAGTCATTTTCAGCATGGAATGTCTGATGTTCATCCCAGTACTTCTGCCATTTTTTTTCGATTTTTTCGTAATCGTACTTGTTCATGAAAAAAATTCCTTCTTTCTTATACAGGCCTGAAAGCCCTATTCAGTTTGATTGAAATATGCCCTGACATCTTTTGAGAGAATCAGCACTGCGGAAACGCCGATGTCAAGAATGCCTTCTGTCAGATATAGCCATGTTGACGGCAGTCCTCCGAAATTAGCCGGAAGATAATGCAATGCTACCAGCGCAATGACACATGCAGAGGCATAATGGGTATATTTCCAGAAATGCAGTGCCATGCATACAGAAATCACAACGGGCAGAACCAGCGAGAAAATCTCTGCACCGAGTATCACATTCAAAAGCTGTTTTACAATCAGGTAGATGCTGATTCCCATTGCAATTTTTTTGCCTTGTTCCGGCATGGTTATTCGCCTTCTTTGATAATCAGATGGGAAATATCAATCTGTTCGGCATCTGCCCAGAGCTGTTCCAGACGGTAGAATTCTCTTGTTTCCTGATAGAATACATGAATAATCACATCGGAATAATCCAGAATATACCAGTTAGAACCGTTCATGCCTTCGGTATGATGGGGTTCAACGCCGTTCTGGGAGAGCTGGAATTCGACTTCTTCGGCGAGTGCCTTTGTCTGGGTGGTGCTGTTACCGTTGGCGATGATAAAATAATCTCCTAAGATAGTCAAATCCCTGACTTTAAGCACCTGAATATTTTCGGCTCTTTTAGAGTCAAGTGCCTTGACTGCGATTCTGATTTTTTCTTCTGCTGTCATAAAATAAATCACCTCTTGTAAGTTTATCCAAAAAATTATTCTTCGTCATCATCAGAAAGAGATTCTGTTTCTTTCTGACTTCTTTCATCATAATCCCTGTCGTATTTGTCTTTATAATTATTTTTAAGCTGGGGGTCAGCACCGCCGTTTTCGTCAATATCCTGAAGATTGCCGGCCATATTGTCATAAGCCGTGCTCTGGTATTCGCCCTCCGGAATATATTCCACAATAGTGCTTTTTTTAGCAGAAAGCGGTACTTGCTGGGTACGGAAATACTGATTCATCATTTCCAGCGCAGCCGTTTTGTGAACAGACCAGATAGCTTGGTCATCGGCCATAGTATATTCACCGGGGAGCATGAATACATTGACGTTTGCCATATCGATTGTACCGGCCAAGTCTGCAAGACGGCTGATGTCTTCCATACTCATATCAGTTGCAATTAATTCCTGCTTGTAGATTTTATTCACCGCACTGAAAATCTGTACGGAATTCATGCTGATAGCTTTTTTCATCGCAGCGGCCATAAAGATTCTCTGCGCCTGTACACGGCCGATGTCGCCGTCCTGATAGCCGTAGCGGAATCTTAAAAACCATTCGGCTTCCTCACCACTGAGCACCTGTTCGCCGTTCGGGATGACTTTATCAGCCTCGAATACAATCGGGTAGGGCATATCAATCGGCACACCGCCGACAATATCAATAATTGCAGCGACATTGTCGCAGGTTGTTGTGACATAGGCATCGACCGGAACACCGTAATTTTCCTGAACGCAGTCAACCACACGCTGGATATTGCTTTTCTTTTCGTTGCCGAACGTGTACACGCTGTTGAATTTATGCGTATAGGCATTTGTATAGCTCGGCGTGTAGGTATCACGGGGAATCTGCAAAATGCTCATGCTTGCGTTCCATAAATTGAACTGAATCAGATAATTGACATCATGCAGATGACCGCTTCCGTTTTCGGTGCTGTCAAATCCAAGAAACAGAACTGTAAACTGTCCTTCGATAGTCTGTTTCAAATCAAGGCCGTCATCGGATTCAGAATCCACATCTTCACGGATTTCCACCTGTTTCTGGGTCATGCTTTTAATATTGCCCTCAATATACTGCATCGGCTTTCTGGTCTTGAAATATTTCATAATAGAAATCTGGGTAATCTGATTAAAATTATCTGTTGCTGTATACTGAATAATCGGTGCATTGAGCACCATAGCGACAATCAGCATCAGTGTCATCAGAACAGAAATTATCTTGATGCAGACATTAACAGCGGTATCCTGTTCAGACAGCGTGCCGGCTTGATTTTTCTTTTTGTGTTTCTTTTGTGAAGGCATATTCAGGAATCTCCTTTCTTTGTGCGGTTTCTCTTATTTCTTGATAACAATTGTTTTTTGTTCCTGAGCCTTTAGGATATAATAATTATATGCTTCTATTGTGTTCTGGGACAGCAGACCGTTTTTCTTCATAACAGATGCAAGGGCATCCTGAAGGGCTTCGAGCATGGCGGACTGCAAATCTTTCTGCGCCAGACGGCGCATTTTGTCAACGCCTTTATAATCACGTTCATCGGAAATCATATCGGAGATATAAATAATTTCTTCGAGCAGTGACATTTCTGCACGGCCGACCGTATGATAGCGGACAGCATTGAGGACATCCCTGTCCGTCACGCCGAACTGTTTCTGAATAAAATATGCCCCTGCAATGCCATGCCAGAGTTTCCGTGAATGGAGTTCTGCCAAATCCGGCGGATATTCTCCGGCCTGCATCATCTGAAACTGTTCCTCAAAGGGAATTTCCTTGCAGACATCGTGCAGAAGCCCTGCAAAATAAGCTTTTTCTGTATTTTCGCCATACTGTCTTGCAAGTTGCTGTGCCGCCCGTGCTACATTGCACGAATGCCGGAAACGCTTTTGCGAAAGCCTGTTCTCCAGAAACGTGATTTTATCTTTTACCTGATACATTCTGCATCACTTCCTGTATATAAATTCTTCTCTCTAATATATTTTACTATTTTTTCAGGCAAATAGCAAGAACAATTCTGATTTTTTCTTAGCATGTTCCTGATTTTTGTAGAAGATACTGTAAAAATTTCTGCATTGACAAGATATATTTCACCAGTTTGACGTAAGTTTTCCGCATTGTGCAGAAGCTTCTGATATTCTTCCGGTTCTCTGGCGATGCAGGCAAGGGAAACCATTTGCAGAATCTCCTGCCATCTGAACCATTCTGTAAAGCTTGAAAGCATGTCTCCGCCGGTCAGCAGAAAGAATTTATCCTCCGGATAAGCTTGTGTAAAATGCTTTGCCGTATAATAAGTATAGCTGACCTGTTCCTGATGCAGTTCAAAATCATCTGTATCAAGCCAGTCATGCGCCTGTGCCATAAGCCGGCACATAGCGAGTCTGTCTTCTGCGGGGGCATAATCTTTATCTGATTTGTGAGGCGGTTTCTTTGCCGGAATCAGGAAGACTTCATCCAGTGCAAGGGCATCGTGCAGGACTTCTGCAAGGTGCAGATGCCCCAGATGCGGAGGGTTAAAACTTCCTCCGAACAATCCGATTCTGCGCATTATCTGGCCGCTTTCAGGTCGATAACAGGGTCTTGCGGATTTCTCTTGAATAATACAAATCTGCTTCCGATAACCTGCACGACATCAGCCTTGACAGCTTCGGCAATCTGGTCAGCGGCTTCACGGGCGGTGAATTCGGAATTATCCAGAACACGGAGCTTGATTAATTCTCGTTTCCGGAGGGCATCATTCACCTGCTGAATGAGATTTTCTGAAATACCGCCCTTTCCAATCTGGAAAATAGTTTCATAACTGGATGCAAGCCCTCTGAGATAGGCTCTTTGTTTGCTGGTAAGCATATTAATTTTCCTCCTGCTGAACATGATTTTTAAGATATTCATATAAATTCCGGAAAGCCTGTCCCCGATGGCTGACAGCATTTTTCTGTTCGGGTTCGAGTTCGGCGAATGATTTTTCGCCGAACATAAAGACAGGGTCATAGCCGAAGCCGTTTACACCACGTTTTTCAAAGCCGATAACGCCGGCGCAAGTGCCTTCGAGGGTGATTTCACTGCCGTTCTGGTCAATAAAAGCAACAGCGGTGATAAACTTTGCCGTTCTCTGTTTTTCGGGAACGTTTTTCATATTTTCGAGAAGCGTTTCACAAAGCAGATGTTCGGGAGCGTATCTGGCGGAATAAACACCGGGTGCACCGCCGAGAGCATCGACACAAAGACCACTGTCATCAGCGATAACCGGCAGATGAACAAGTTCATAGACGGCACGTGCTTTAATCAGGGCATTTTCGGCAAAAGTTGTGCCGTTTTCTTCGGAATTGACGGAAATGCCGGCATCTTTCTGAGAGAGGATTTCAATTCCGAGGGGACTGAAAATTTCTCTTGCTTCTCTTAATTTATTCTGATTATTGGTTGCCAAGATAATTTTCATGCATTATTCTCCTTTCTTACCGAATGAAAACCAAGATTTTTTCTTTTTGGGTGCATCCTCATCGGGAGCAGATGCAGATTCTGATTCCGGAACGGAAGCTTCTTCTTTTTCTTTTTTCTTAGAACCGCCGATTTCCATAAACAGCCATGAGAAAGGCTTTTTCTTTTCTTCTTCAGCCGAAACTTCTTCCGGAACGGCTTCTTCTTCGGCCGAAACTTCTTCCGGAACGGCTTCTTCTTCGGCCGAAACTTCTTCCGGAACGGCTTCTTCTTCGGCCGGAACTTCTTCCGGAACAGATTCTTCTTCGGCCGGAACTTCTTCCGGAACAGATTCTTCTTCGGCCGGAACTTCTTCCGGAACAGATTCTTCTTCAGCCGGAACTTCTTCCGGAACAGATTCTTCTTCAGCCGGAACTTCTTCCG
>JAFRMZ010000172.1 GCA_017430465.1 Oscillospiraceae bacterium | reverse complement strand
GCTAGCTTCAGGTGCTAGTCGGGGCAACCCGGTGAAGGTTCAAGTCCTTTTATCCGCACTTTTTATATTTAAATGTACATATAATGACATCATGAACTATGTAAGAAAAGAATATAATATAGCATCATATGTAGGCTATGCTAATATAGATAACTATGTTCCAGAATTTTACAAATATACTAAATATTTATATATTGAAACATATCAGGGAGATTATTATGATTATTATCAAGTTCTCTCAAGCTTTAATATTTATAAAAAACTCAAAGAGCTTGACAGCTATCTAACATAAATAATAAAACCGGATTTTTGAAATGCAAATGTTCAAAAATCCGGTTTTTTATTTTGCTGAAAAAAGAAATCCCTGCCCGTCCGGAAACGTGCAGGGAATTTCAACAATCATGAGAATAAAAGCGTATCAGTTAAAATTCAATATCAAATATTCAATTGTAAAGATGTTTTGTAAGGAGGTTTTCTCCCCCGCTTTTTGGAATGGTCTGCTCCATTTTATGTGGATTTTCCACGAACACTTAAAAAAAGCGTCTGTTACTATTCATCCATAATAATTTCCGAAGTAACTGATACTTCTGCATCATGACTGATTTTTACAAGAGCCTGATGTGAGAATCTCGGAGACAGTAAAAAAGTCGTATTTTTCCCTAAAAAATAGAAGTAACTGTATCCCTGCATCACATCAGAATGCGTTTTTTTAATTTTCAAGATGTTCAAGTTCATCCCACTGCCGGATATATTCGGAAGCAAATTGAATTTCTTTTCCCGTCCAGCCCGTCAGCATTGCACAACGATAAGACATCTGTGGAATCAGGACGTTATTATAGCCTGCTGTCTGAACGCTGAATACATTGACTCTCGGATTGACTTGCTTCCGATAGTCGAGAATCAGCTTGTAGACATTGATATAGCTATTATGACAGCAAAAGCCTTGCTTTTTATATTCTGCCATATCCTCACTTGTTCCGTACAAACCGCCAGTGCCGGCCTGCTGGTCGGAGAAAATGAAGATATTATCATACCATGTTTTGGTTTTGATAGCATCTCTGAAAAACTTCCAAATACCACCTTCTGTAGAAGCTCCTACATCAGAATATTTTTTAGAAGTAATCATTTCTGTCTGTTGCAGGGTGCTTTTCTTGACATCAAACAGAACAAGCTTGTCACCGAATTTTCCGACCTGACCTTCTTGAGAGCATTTCGCTGCGATGACAGAAGAAAGATTATCAATCTCTGCAATCGTAACAGAACCGTACTCTGAGGGAATACCTCCCCATGCTGAACCGGAATTATCAGAAAGACACATTGTTTTGCCTTTTAGCTTCGGCATGTTAACAAGAGAAATATCAATACATTCTTCCAGTGCATTCAGGATATTTTTCCTGTTATAAATTGTTTCTGCCTTTTTGACAGCCTGATAAGCGGAATAATATCGAAATGGGAATTGTTTTCCGTTTCGTACACCGGCTTTCAGCTTTTCAAGATAGCCTAAACAGAACTGTAAATCTTCCACCTCGGCGAAGACATTCCGCAGATTCCGGAGCATAGCCATGTGACCCATTTCAGTAGACTGTACAATTTCTTGCCATTTCATACCGGCAGAACGTTTCTGTTCCCAAGTCTGCTGAGATTCCTGAACAGCAACTGTTCCTGTTTTCATCAGTTCGTTAAGTACATCACTGTTTGCGTGAGTGATGCGGACAGCATTAATCATGCCGATTTCAGCATTTTTATATTTATTGACAGCATAAGCCGGCAGAGAAGAAAGTTTTCTGGCAAGGCTTCTTTTCAGAACAGAGGGAATTTGATTTTTCTTTCCTCCTGTCAGATATAAGTAATAAGTCAGCTGTGTAACAGGCTCATCGGCTCTTGACATTACAAGCTGATTGATTCTGTTGAATTCGTTAGGATGTTCTTCTGTAAAAGCTTTTCGCTTCGGATGTACAGAAGCTCTGACCATAATTACCTGCGGATTCAGGCGCATATTGTAAGTATGGCGCAAATCAACAGCCAGTTCCAGTGTACCTTTGAAATCATAATCCAAAGAAGCATCAATTGCCTCCTGAAAGATTTCTGTTGTGGTTTTTCCGTCATAGATGCTGAAAATTGTCTTTGCAAATTCGTCACTGAATTGTGTCATAAAATGAAATTTTCCGTCACGCACATTATTTCTGTAATAAGAAGCCTCTCCAAAAATGGAAGAAGCTGCTATCATCTTGAGCGTATCCAACGGGTTAATGCGATAGGAATCACCGCCCATGAAATTCGTGACAGTTTCATTTCTTCTAAGTTTGTTTTCTTCATTCATGCGGGAAACTTCTTTGAAAATCCTGCTCATATTTGCCTCCTGAAATAGAAAAAATAATACCGCTGACTGACTTTAAAAACAATAAACAAACAACAAGATTGCAATCTAACCTCTTAAAGCATTCACGGCGTACACTGACAAATATTAATTCTGGAAAATAGTATTGATAAAGCATCATTCCACAACTGACACTCTGCAATTTTTGAGTTGAATAGGAACTCAATGATATTATTATATCACAAAATCTGGAAAAGTCAATAGCTTTTCTGAAAACAATTAATTTTTTGTAATTTTTAATAATATACGGATAACTGTTTTGTGAATAATGCATAAAAATCAGCTCTTTTCGGTGATTTCTGCACGAAAATGCAAAGCAGATAATTCTTTCTGTATCAGCAGATACACCGGACAGCAAAGAACTGAAAAAATTATCATACTGATACTATGCTTTTCCGGAATAATATGTATCACATGAAAAAGCATCAGCATCAGTTCCGCCGACAGTACTGCCGAAAATATCGGAATGCCCAGCAGTTTTACAAGTGAAAATTCCATGCCGGTTATTTTTTTTACATGCACAAGCCGGCTGACATTTCCAAAAATATTACTTGCATAGTAAGACAATACAATTCCGTAAAAGCCGATTATCGGGATAAAAATCAGCACACATGAAATTCTGACAATGTATTCCGCCAGATAGTTTAGCGAAGAAAATGTCTGCGCTCCTGTCCCCTTGATGATGCTTTCCAGAACGATTTCCAGATAGATAAACGGCACAACCGGTGCTATCAGTGTGATAGTTCTTCCTGCGGTGATGCCTCCGCCTAAAAGTTCGCCGATTTCGTCTCCGAACAAAATCAGGATTTCTGTCACAAATACCGCAAATACAATCGTTTTCTGAACAGCCTTTTCCGCTATACAAGTAATACGACTTTTATTGCAGGCGGAATTCTCTCTTGCCATCTCTGTAATCAGGATTCCTGAAAGCGATACCAGCACTGTGGACGGGAAAAACAATACCGGAATCACAATCGCTTCAAAAATGCCAAACTGACTCAAGGCTTCTGCACCGGAATTTCCAGATTGTTTCAGTGTAACCGGAACAAGCGCATCATTTGCCGAACTCAAAAAAGAAGTTAATGCCGAACCGGCCATCACCGGAATTGCAAGCGTGATATACTTTTTTATGGAAATCGAAGCTGTTCCGGTTGTTTCCGTCTGACATGACGGCAGACAGCATAGCAAAAACAGCAATGTAATCATTTCACTCCCTATGGTGCAGTAAGCTGTCATGTAACAGATTCCGGCATAAGTTTCCGGATGCATGAACCAGACAGCACCGGCTGTCAGAAGGGTATGCATCAGAAAATCAACAGCATCTGCTGAAGCGCAGATTCCTGTTTTACAGCAGGCATTGCAATAGCCTTTCAGACAGGACGTAATTGTCACCAAAGGCAGAGAAACGGCCATCATTCGGATAGGACTTGTCAAATCGGAACGTTTCAGAAACTGCATTCCGCACCAAGGTGCAAATACAATAATCAGCAGACTGACAAACAGACTCAGTCCCAGACTCACCGTCATGCAATAGAATAATACTTTTTTAGGATTCCGGATTTCTTTTCCGAGTTCTTCAGAAATAAAACGGCTTGCACAAAGAAATACATTTCCGCTGGCAATCATCGAAGCCAGCCGGAAAAATGAACCTGTCAGCGTCAGAACGCCCATTGATTCCGTACCGAGATGCTTTGTCATGAACGCATTCAGCAGAAGACTCAAACCATCAAGAAGCATCTGGATGACTGTCAGCAGAACGGTATCTTTCAGAATATTTCGTTTCATGGATTCAAAACCTTTCGGATAGATTCTGTTTCAGTCTATGCAAAATTGCAAAAGAACATGCTTGACAAGCAATTATGATTATGATATAATAATTAGAAATAAACTCAGAGAGGAGAAATTTTATGTTTGAACAAGATTATATTATGCGGCTTATCAAAGATGCGGTAAAAATGGCAATGAAGCTGATATTTCATATCGAAGCGGATAATTTTTCGCCATATCTGATTGAAAATCCGGAAGTCAGAGAAAATACAGAAATGCTTCTGAAACACTTAGATAACGGAAATATTCGGGTAACAGAACAGGAACTTCTTGCAAAAATCAAACAGAATCCGACACCGGACAATTTGCTGTCAGGGCTTGTATTCTATTCTTATTTGAGTGATAAAGATGAGGAATATTTATCAGCACATAATTCTACTCCGGAAGAACTCAAAAACGGCATCAAACAACTGATGTCCCTGTATGGGATGGATTCATTCGCCGAGAATTTCTTCTTCGATATTTAAAATAAACCGCCGGAAATGAATTCCAGCGGTTTTTTGATTATTTTTCATCATAGAGGGCTTCAAATTCATCAAGAAGCTGACTGAACATTTCAACTGCGCTGTCGAAAGCATCTGTTTTTGTCATATCCACACCGGCAACTTTGAGAGAATCAATCGGATTTTTCTTTGTGCCTAGTTTCAGAAATGCAAAATAGTCTTCGAGTGCGCCAGCTTCATGATTCCTTATGCGCTTGACAATATGGCTTGCGGCAGTTAAACCGACAGCATATTTATACACATAGAAATTATAATAAAAATGTGGTACACGCATCCATTCCATTGCGATTTCTTTATCAAGAACCACTTCCCCGCCGAAATATTTTTCATTCAGCGCATAATATTTTTCACTGAGAAGTTCTGCGGTCAGAATTTCGCCTTGTTCGGAGAGCTCATGAGTGATTTTTTCAAATTCTGCAAACATGATTTGTCTGTAGATAGTGCCTTTATACAATTCCAGAAGATGATTTAAAATAGAAAGTTTTTCTTCACGGCTTTGGGAATGTTCCAGTCTGTAGTAGGCAAGCACAAGTTCATTGACGGTAGAGGGGACTTCTGCTACAAAGATAGTATAATCTGCATACTGTAACGGATTGTTGTTTCTCGTGAAATAACTGTGCATGGAATGGCCGGATTCGTGCGCCAGAGTAGAGACATCTTCTTCTGTATTCTGGAAATTCAGAAGAATAAACGGGTTTGTTGTCGCACATCCGCCGGAGAATGCACCGCCGACTTTACCTTCATTCGGCATAACGTCTACCCATCTGTCAGCGTAACCCTTCCGGAGAATTTCAGCGTATTCCGTTCCGAAGATTTCCACGGCAGAAAGTACTTCTTCCACCGCCTCCGGATAGGTATATTCTTTCTGAGAATCCGGAAGCATCGGCAGATAAATATCATAAATATGCATTTCTTTCAAACCGAGCACTTTTCTCTTGAGCCGGTAATATCTGAATAATACATCCAGATGGCCGGAAATGCTTTTTATGATATTATTATAGATTTCCGGAGTCACATAATCAGCAAACAGCGACATCTGCAATGCGGAATCAAAGTTCCGTACTTTGGCGATGACTTTTTCTGCTTCAAGCTGACCGGCATACAGTCCGGCAAATGTGTTTTTATGATTCTGATAGGCAGAATATAATGTCTTGAATGCCAGCTTTCTGACAAGTCTGTCGGAAGAACGCAGAAAAACTGTATAATTTGTATCTGTCAGTTCGACAGATTCGCCGTCTTCATTCAGAATTGTGCCGAATTTCAAATCTGCGGAAGTCAAGGCTTCATAAACATCAGAAGCTGTTTCCCGTTCTTTCTGGAAAGAGGCAAGAATTTTTTCTTCTGCTTTGGAGAGCGTATGAGGCTGATAACGAAATGCATCCCGAAGAAGAATTTCATATTCTCTGAGCGATTCGCTTTCGTTCAGAAATGCATCAAGCTGTTCTGGTTTGAGTGTAAGCAAATCCGTATCGAAAAAAGAGGTTGCTTCAGAAAAAGCTGTCAGAAGATTCTGCGCCTGACCCATTAATTTTTTTGCTTCCGGATTGGTAGTATCTTCGGAGTATTTCAGATGTGCATAAGTGTAAACACGGTTGACCTGTTCTCCGGTTTCAGTAATCTGCCGGATTGTCTGATACAGAGAATCAGCAGATTTCAGCATAGTTTTTTCCAGTTCCGGAAAGAGGGTGAATGCATGTTTCGTGGCTTGAAAAGCTTCTTTCCATTCCTGTGTAGTTTGATACACAGTAGATAAATCCCATTTGTTCTGTTCTTCGATTTCGTTTCGTTTCATGTGCATGATTCCTTTCGTGATGATAATCTATAGATAGTATATCAGATTTCGGAAAAAAATGCAAACTTTTTTATTTCAGGAGCTGTTTTTTCAGTGCAATGAAATCGAAAACGTTCGTGATACCGTCCTGATTGACATCAGAAACAGCATACTGCTCCTGCGAAAATGTTTCGCTTGCTAACAGATATTTCTGCATCAGTACAGCATCCAGAAGCGAAATATTTCCGTCAAGATTGACATCACCGAGGAGAGCTTTTTCTTCTTCAGTAGCGGACTGAATCTCGGAAATTTCCGCAAGGCTTGGCTGACCATCTCCCCACCATGCCCAGACATTGCCCTGCCGATACTCGTCAACACGTGCATCACCAGTCCATGTAAAAACATTGTCATAGAGATGGCCTTCTTCATAGTACCATCTGGCGAGCGAGATGATTTCATCCGGATAGTTTTTATAATAACCGTCATCTTCTCCAGTATACGTAGCCCATCCGGTATTGAATCCTTTCAGTGCACCTCTGACAACCTGATAGCCGGATAAGCCTTCTTCTGTCATGCCGACATGAACGAAATGCATAATCTTTCTGATGCCCATGTGGTCAGAAATAATGGCATCATAGAAATTAGATTCTGTCAGGGAATACTGATACATTTCGGGAACGTCTTCTTCTTTCATGAATGTGGGGTCAGCATCTGCAAAAGCGGTAACTGCCGTCTGCAACGTACCATAAGCATGAGCAGAGCTGACACCAAATCCCTGAGACTGTGCAGTTTCAATATCTGCGCCGTCTCCGTTTCCTCCGAGCGTGGATTCTCTTGTTCCGATTCCCAGAAACAGAGCATAAACCATTTCACGGTTATCCTGTCCGAGGCGGACAGAAATCAAATCCCAGTGCTCGTCAATTTCCTTATAAAGCGCATATTTGACTTCCTGAACGCTCATGGCATGATTAATAGCCCTGATTTCTGCTGTAGAAGCATCCGCCGGAGTATTCCGTTCACCATAATGGAACGGGTTTCCGACACCTTCTGTCTGCACATCTCTGGAGGCATCATGAGCACTTTCGGAACTTTCTGCAAAAACAGGCAGTGTCTGCACTGCAAACACTGCACTCAGCAGAAAAGCGGAAAATCTGACTGCAAGTTTTCTTCTGGTATTCATAAAGAATCAATCTCCTTTTTTATACATGATAGGTTCTGTTGCCAAGCAGACGCTGTTCAAACTCATCGTGTGGCAGAGGTCTGTCAAACAGATAGCCCTGTGCCATATTGCATTGGATTTTTCTAAGGAAATTAGCCTGTTCTTTTGTTTCAACACCTTCGGAAATGATTTCAAGCTGTAAATCCTGCACCATCTGGACAATATTCTGAATCACAATTTTATCGCTTGTGCAGTCCGGCAGAGAAGCGATTTTATCAACAAAAGATTTATCAAGCTTGATAATATCCATGTGGAATTCACGAAGCATATTCAGAGAAGAAAAGCCAGTACCGAAATCATCAATTGAAGTGCAGATACCATAGTCACGCATTTTCTGCAAAAAAGCAAGCATTGCATCATGATTGCTTGTTTCAGACATTTCAGTCAATTCAATTTCGATATATCGGCTTTCAATTTCATATTTCTGCATAATGGCAAGAATTTCATCTGAAAGCCGTGGATTCCGCAGATGTTGCTGAGAAAAGTTCACCGAAACACGGACAGGTTCAATTCCCATATCCAACCAGTGGCGCAAATCAGAGCAGACTTTTTCAAAGATATAGAAATCCAGATTGCAGACGGTGCCTTCACGTTCCAGAACGGGAACGAAATCCATCGGCGGAACAAGTTTGCCATCGTGAGACCATCGTGCAAGTGCTTCACATCCGCATAATTCCTGCGTTTCGAGTGAAACTTTCGGCTGATAGTAGACAAGAAATTCACCGTCAGCAAGTACTTTCGGAAATAGCTGGGAAATCTGTTTTTCATGCATAATTTTTCCCATCATATACGGCGCATACCAAAGCTGGTCGATACCTTTTCCGGAGTGTTTGACTTCATTTAAGGCGACTGTAGCCAAATCCATTACATTTCCGATATTATCATCAGGCATAATCTGATAAATGCCGATATTGGCAGAAATCCGATGTGTTCTATAACTGGCTTCATAATCTACAGTAATAGGAATTTCCTGAACGAATTTAAGAAAGAGTTCTGTTCTTTCTTTTTTGACGAGCACGAAGAAATTATCTCCGCCGGGTCTGGAAATCTGTTCTCCGGGGAGCAGGAATCCTTGCAGGGTATGACAATAGCGGATTAAGATTTCATCGCCTTTTGTCTGGCCGACATTCCGGTTAATATATTTAAAATTTTTGAGGTTCATGAACAAGGCGTTATAATCAGCAAGTCGTTTTTTTTCAGCAAGTTCCAAGCCATATAAGACCATTCCACGGGTATTCAGTGCACTGGTCATAAAATCGCAGGTACTTGCTTTTAGAAGAAGCTGTCCCATTCTGGCACGTCCGAACAGAATGAAAAGATTTTCCAGTAAAAAATGAATCTCTGCTTTTTCCTGTTCTGACCAGTCATATCCTTTTACAGGAGCAGTGTACAGAGTACAGTGTCCTTCTTCGCCGGTAACAAATTCCACACTCCAGATTTTATGAAAATCATAGTCTGCTTTGTAGATTTCAGAGCAGACATGTTTTCCTTCCGGTGCGAGGTTGTTGCATGGTGCGTCCAGATGGACAGACAGATACCCCAGATGCAGTTCTTTTGCAAATTCTTCGAGGGCTCTGCCAATAGCTTTGCTTAAAGTTTCCGGTGATTTATAGTAGCCGTTGACTGCGTGAATAAAACGGGAATAGCTTTCACTGCAAAAGCTTTGTTTTTCTGGTTTCTGATAAATATTTTGGCTCAAACTGCATACCCCCAAAATTATGCTCATAAAATCATTATTTAAAATTATTTCAGTTTCATTGTTTTTTCTATTTTATCACATAATTATGAATATGTCAAGATATTTTTTAATTTGTACATTATGCTTATCAGCGCAGTAAATGAAATTTTTCCGGAAAACCTCTTGACAAATCAGAATTTCTATAGTATAATATATACATATCCTTTTCAAATGCGATGAAGGGAAAAAAGTTTTGGATTTCTGTTTTCAGAGAACTGTCGGCTGGTGTGAGATAGTAACAGAACTGAAGCATAGCTCCTCCCTGAGCAGATGCACTGAATGTTTTATAGTAGGTGCGTTCGGGTGCTCCCGTTACAGAGATATGTATTTGTTGTTTTTAGAATAATAGATACAGAAAAGCGGATGTGAATTTTTTCATATCAAAAAGAGTGGTACCGCGGAGTGAACCCTTCGTCTCTTTTATGTCATCAGAACTGTGACATGAAAGAGTTTTTTTATGTTTATTTTTAAAAAATTTGTTTCTAAGAAAGGCGGATTATTATGAAAAATTATCAGAAATATACAAGACAGTATTTCCCTGTCAAAGATGCCCCCATGAGATGGACTAAAAAAGAATATATCGACAAAGCACCCGCATGGTGCAGTGTTGACCTGAGAGACGGCAATCAGGCATTAATTATCCCCATGAGTCTTCAAGAAAAACTCGAATTCTTCAAATTGCTGGTGAAAATCGGCTTTAAAGAAATCGAAGTCGGCTTCCCTGCTGCGTCTGAAACAGAATATGAATTCTGCCGTGCTCTGATTGAACAGAATC
>JAFRMZ010000171.1 GCA_017430465.1 Oscillospiraceae bacterium | reverse complement strand
GTTCCAGCGGATGCGTCAGAAATTTATTTCTCTGGCATAGCAGACGCAGACGCTCTGCCCTGAATGTGGCAGATTCCAGCGAGATATGACAGGTTTCAGCAATTTCTTCCGGCGTGCGGATGCCAAGCCCCCAGAGAACACAGGCAGGAGACAGCACATCTATTGCAAATTTATCTGCCGCCTGTTCTTCTGACGGACGGCAGTCATCCTCACAGCGTGAAAAAGGAATGTCGCCAAGATGCCCAAGAAGAAAATGTCCCAGTTCATGCATTGCGGTGAAACGCTGACGAACTTCGCTTTCTTCCTGATTGATTAAAATTTTTGTGACATCACCCTGATGATAAATAATTCCTGACCTTCCTTTGAGCTTCTCCGAAGTCGTTTTTTTGCATTCAATGGAATAAGCATTCACTATAGGCGAAATTTTTACCGGAAGGGAGCGGATGTCATTGTCAAGCAGACAGTTTCATGAGGCGTTCCTTGCTTGTTTGTAGATTCCATAATTCATAAAAACGTTTCTTTCTAGTAAGGTGTCAGAAATTATCAGGCATGTCGGATGTTTCGTCATCTTCCGGAGGAAAGAAAGATTCTGTATCAAGAGAAGCGGTACTGGTTGTCCGGCTTGCCATGCGCAGTCCTCCGTCTTGCTTCCGGATTTCGCCGGATGCCGAAAATTTTGTGAATATTATGCGGATTGTCCGCTGTTCTTCCGGAGAAAGCGCACGGTACTGCATGATGATTTTTTTTTCATCTGCCGAAAGACTTACATAACGGGATGGCAGACGATGCTGAAAAAGTTCATCTACAGAGACATCAAAAAAATCGGCGACTTTTATCATAGTTTCCGGTTTCATATTGCGTTTGCCGGCTTCGTACTGCTGATAGGTATTTTTGGGAAGTTCCAGCGCATCAGCAACATCCTGAAGCGTCAGATGCCGTGCCTGACGCAGTGCGTTCATCTGGTTTTTCATAGGATTGCATCAGGAGAATATTCAGATTCTGCCGTTGAGCTTATCCAGAATTACAGGAAGTTCAGCATCAATCTTGTCATTATCGAGCTGACATGTGCCTGCATTGGCATGACCGCCCCCCCCGTAGGAAAGACAAAGCTCGCCAATATTGAAATCGGAATTCCGGTTGATGATGGACTTGCCAATCATGACGGCTGTATTCTGTTTCCGGAATCCCCATGCCACATGGACAGAAAGTTCTATTTCCGGATGCATTGCATAGACCATAAAGCGGTTGCCGGCATAGATGGTTTCTTCGTTGCGAAGGTCGATGACAGCTACTTTTCCGTCAATTCTGGTAATACGTTCCAACTGCGCCTTAAACAGTTCCTGCTGTTCAAAATACAGGTCAACACGTTCTTTCACATCCGGAAGCAGAAGGATTTCCTCAATCTTGTGATTTACGCAGTAAGTGATAAGCATCATCATCAAATCATAATTGGAAATTCTGAAATTATGGAATCTGCCCAGACCGGTGCGGGCATCCATGAGGAAATTCATCAGCACCCAGCCTGTCGGATGCAGAATTTCATCTTCAGTAAAATCGGCACTGTCGCCCTTGTCAACCGCAGTCATGATTTCTTCGGATACATAGCGGAATGTTTCTGCTCCGCCGTAGTAGTCATATACGACACGTGCTGCGGACTTGGCATTGCCGTCAATGATATACTTGCCTTTATAGTCTTCCAGCTTGTTTCTGATTAATTCGCTTTCGTGATGGTCAAACGCAAGGCCGACTCTCTTGTCAAACGGCAGGTTTGTCGTAATATCGTTTTCAGATAATTCTATTTTTCCGTCCTGTACGTCTTTGGGATGCACGAACTTGATTTCATCAATCATGTTTAATTCTCTGAGAAGCATAGCGCAGACCAGACCGTCAAAATCGCTTCTTGTAACCAGTCTTTTCATTTCAGACCTCCGTTGAAATAGATTTTTCATCGCAGGAAAAGGACGGAAGTGTCCCTTTCCCTGTACGTGTAATATTATAGCATATTTTCGGGATGATGTCAAGGAATCAGGGGATAATTTTCAGACTTTTCTGCCCGTGATTCTGGGTTTGAGCATTCGGGTATAGAGTTCACAGAGTCCGCCGAGGGCATTATCATACATCAGAAAAAACGGATTGAGAACAATCAGCATGATTTTTCCGGCATGTTTTCCGTAGCCCTGCAATTCTTCCAGAAGCTCCTGCATTCCGAACAGATAAGTATTCAGATAGAAATATACTATCATGCTTGTGTTGAACAGGAGCAGTTTCAGGAATATCTGTATTGTTCCGGATTTGATTTTTTTCAGATAATGCGTGACAAGCGGATAGCATCCGAAAAACAGGATAAAAATCAGGGATGCTTCTTTGTCATAAGTGACAAAGAGCGAGAGCAGTCCCACTGCCGTATAAGTCACCCATGCCCACTGAATGCCGACTTCCATCACAACAATCAGCAGTAAAATACCGGAAAGCATGGGCAGTACCAGATACAGCAGGGGAAAGACTCCCGTCAAAAACATGCTCAGCAGACAAAAAGAAGATACGATTCCGCCAAGGGCGACACGATAGCTTAGATTCTGCTGATTCTGCATGATTATTCCGGATAGGTGAGCTGTTCGGGCGTCCAGTCTTGCAGGACTTGAATCATGTCAGAAGCGATTTTCTTGGCATCGGGAATGTCATGCAGAAGATACTGACCGCATTCAATGCGTTTACCGCCGGGCATTTCGCCTTCAAAATCCACGATAAATTTCATGCAGTCCTGCACGAGCTTGATAGCTGTTTCGGGAGACACATCATCACGGGTGAGGAAATAGAAGCCTGTCTGGCATCCCATAGGCCCTACATAGATGATGCTGTCTGTATAGTCGCTGTTGCGCATGAAAGTCGCCATCAGATGCTCAATTGTATGCGCACCGGCAGGGGAGATATAATCATTTTCCGGATTGTTGGGCTTTTTCATGCGTACATCATAAGTGATAACGTCACCGTCTTTTCTGGAAATATACATGCCTTTATCCAGAATATCGTGATTGACGGAAAAACTTGCAATTCGTTTCATAATAAATTCAACTCCTAGACAGATTATACGTTGATTTCGGCTTTGTCGTCAGAAACGCCGTTGGCATCCAAAACAGGCTGAACGCAGTTTGCAATGAATTCTTCTACCTGCTGGGGGCATCTGCCGATGAAGTTTTCCGGCTTCATGATAGCATCAAGTTCCTCTTTGGTAATCATGAACATGGGTTCAGCAAGAATCAGTTCACAAAGATTGTTGTCAAGGCCTTCCTGCTTGACACGCTTTCCGGCAATCATGGAAAGTTCTCTGATTCTCTCATGCAGTTCCTGACGGTTTCCGCCCTTCTTGACAGCGTCCATCATGATATTTTCAGTAGCCATGAACGGCAGTTCTGCCATTACACGGCGGGTGATGATTTTATCATAGACAACAAGACCGTTTTCAGGGTCAGTGACATTCAGCATGATGTTCAGAATCGCATCCACACCGAGAAATGCTTCTGCTACGGAGATTCTCTTGTTGGCAGAATCATCAAGAGTTCTTTCAAACCACTGTGTTCCGGCAGTAAAGGCAGGGTTGAGCACATCACACATCACATATCTTGCAAGAGAAGTGATTCTTTCATCACGCATAGGATTTCTCTTGTAAGCCATTGCAGATGAACCAATTTGATTTTTTTCAAATGGTTCTTCCATTTCCTTGAAGCTCTGCATTAATCTGATGTCGTTTGAGAATTTGCTTGCAGACTGCGCAATTCCGGCCAGTACGGAGCATACCTGATAATCCACTTTTCTGGAGTAGGTCTGTCCGGATACCGGAACAACAGCATCAAAGCCCATTTCTTTGGCGATGAGTTCTTCCAGTTTCTTGATTTTGTCAGTATCGCCGTTGAATAATTCCATAAAAGAAGCCTGCGTACCAGTTGTGCCCTTAGAACCGAGCAGTTTCAGAGATTTGATTCTGAAATCAAGGTCTTCCAAATCCATCAGCAGTTCATTGCACCAGAGTGTGGCTCTCTTGCCGATGGTCGTAAGCTGGGCAGGCTGTAAATGTGTATAGGCCAGACAGGGCATAGCCTTGTATTTATCGGCAAACTTTGCAAGCTGGGAAATGACTTTCACAAGCTTTCTCTTGACAACTTCAAGCGCATCTCGCATAATAATAACATCTGTATTGTCACCGACATAGCAGGAGGTTGCGCCAAGATGGATGATGCCGGCAGCCTTCGGGCATACCTGACCGTAAGTATAGACATGTGCCATGACATCATGACGGACAAGCTTTTCACGTTCGGCAGCAACTTCATAATTAATATTCTCGATATTGGCTTCCAGTTCGTCAACCTGTTCCTGCGTTACGTTCAGGCCTAACTGCATTTCGGCTCTGGCAAGGGCAACCCATAGTCTGCGCCATGTAGTGAATTTTTTATCAGCAGAAAACAGATATTGCATTTCCTTGCTGGCATATCGTGTGCAGAACGGGCTTTCATAGCTTTGATTTGACATAAGACTTTTCCTCCAGAATGTTTTAAAATTTCACGGGTTTCCACAACAGTACCGGATATAACGGGTCATAGACATGAACTACATCGGGATGCTGTTCGGCATAAATGAATAATTTCTCTGCAAGTTCGGTTTTCACGAAATCAAGCAGAGTTTTCAGGGAATACTGCGTGAGTGCATCACAAAGCGGAGAAACAGCTATCACAATACTGTCTTGCAGGTGCATCATCCGGAACGGAAAAATCTGACAGTCAAACGGTTTTTCCTCACCAAGCAGACAGCCGGTTTCCGGATGCAGAAGCGGACAGGCGAAACTGTCGCCGTCCGGACAGAGGCGGAATCTGTAAGAAGCTGTTCCGGCGGAAACAAATTCCGCATCCGGCAGAATTTTCTGAATTTTCATCCGAAGTTCAGGCACAATGACGGGAGTATTCCAGACATCATAGCAGTCGAAGATACAGCACTGCCGGCATTCTGCGCACGTTTGGGAACTGAGAATCTGTTTGAGCATATTGCATCATCTCCATAGAATTGCGTCACGCATAAGTTTATTATACTATATTTTACAATAAAATGCAATAGCTTGTCAGAAATTTTTATATTATGAATAAATTGTAAATTTTCTCTTGCAATTTTGAAAACAATATGCTATAATAAAACTGTCGGTAGAATTGATTATGAGATTTACGGATGTGATTGCTTATGCAGACGCACATTTATCAATGTGCAAAATTAACACTGGACTTTATTACTATGATGATGATTTCCAGATATATCTTCTTGATTCCGCCTATGAAAAAAACTTCGCCGGAACAGATTTTCAATCCGCAGTTTGTATTTATTGCCGTCTCGTATGTGCTGATAATGCTGTTCTGCCTTGCAGAAGGAACTATCCCCGGTTCTGTTGTGATTGGCATCTGCATGGCAATATACTGCGGTATGACAGAAAATCGTCAGAAAAGAAAAATTCTGAAAATGTTGCAGTTTATCCCCATCGCCGGAATCTGCTACGGCCTGCTGATGCCTCTGGAAACACTCCCCGTGACAATTCTGCACCTGAGCGAAAATGCAGGAGAGATTTATTCACTGGGACTGTATCTGGCACTTGGCACACTGCTTCTGTATTTCGTCTTCTATGGCCGTGACTGGCGCAAAAATTTCCGGAAAGAAATGCATTACCGCAGGCTCGAAAAATGGGAACGCTTTCTGCTCTATGCAATCGGCTTTCTGATGTATGGCTTTGTCGCAGCAGTGTATTCTTATTATAATATTAACGAAATTAATTTTCAGCAGATTGCTATGCTCGAAAGTATCATGATGAGTATGATTGGCTTCGCCGTGACAATGACCGTTATTATCCTGATTCTGGTCGGAAACAGAACGGCACATACTCGCCGTGACTTGCTCGAAATGCAGCATAATGTCATTGCTACGCTTGCCGATATTGTCGAAAACCGTGACGAAAGCACCGGCGGTCATATCCGCAGAACAGCAAAATATGTTCAGATTATCGCTGAACAGCTTCTTGAAGATGGCTGGTATCAGAATATTCTGAACGAACAGTATATCAAAGATATGGTAG
>JAFRMZ010000170.1 GCA_017430465.1 Oscillospiraceae bacterium | reverse complement strand
TTCTATTTTGATTCTTTTCATTTCTATCATCCTCCTCTTTATTATTATACCATACTTTATTTTATATTGCAATAGAGGATAGTATAAAGAGGCTTTAAATGCCCGTAAAATTTATTTTAAAGATACTATGGAGGTAGATAGAATGAATCCATATGAAATGAATATGAAACTAATTTTCGAGGCAGTTGCAGATGCAATGCTTGATGATAGAAAGTTCAAGTACTATTCTGAGGAAACAGCATACAGAGAAGAATCTCTTGAGCGGAGAATTGAAAATATTATCGGTTTAGACGAAGAATTCAAATATCAGTTCGTAACCGATTTATACCTTACTTTTGAATTTGCGGCTACAGAGGCATTTGAGACAGGATTACAAGTGGGATTAAGTATGCTGAGCAATCTTCTTACAGCAAAAGTACCTGAAATTCATGTCATTAAAAAAGAACCTGAAAAAGAATCTCTTGATGCTCCGGTTATTGGTGAAACAGATTGTCTTGAAGCATTCAGAAAATACATGAATGATGCTGCCGATAAACTGACTGATTATGAAAAAAAGCAGATTCAAAGCAAAACTGAATATCTGATTGAAGAACATAGGAAGCAGATAAACGGTTTATCCTAAAAAAGGGCGGATTGTTCCGCTCTTTTTCTATACTGTATCTGCTTATGTCAAACAGTGATAATTTTAACAAATAAACATTTCTGAAAAATGTAACAAAATAATCAGCAAAGAAGAAAAGTAACAGCATAATCAAAGTAACAGATACACGAGCCTGTAAAAGTAACGTTTTATTCAGAAAGGAAAAAACAGCATGAAAATTTATGGATATGCAAGAATCAGCACAGCACGGCAAAGCCTGCAAAGACAGATAGACAACATTTCGGCAGCTTATCCAACAGCCGAAATTATCAGAGAAGTCTATACAGGCACGACAGTAAACCGTCCGGCATGGAACAGACTGCTTGAAAAAGTACAGAAAGGAGATACTATTATTTTCGACAGTGTTTCCAGAATATCAAGAGATGCTTCCGAAGGAGTGCGTCAGTACATGGAACTGTACAAAGCAGAAATAAACCTGATATTTCTGAAAGAACCAATGATAAACACAGAAGTTTATAAAAATGCGGTATCTGAAGCAGTTCCCATGACTGGAACAGATGTAGATTTAATTCTGTGCGGAGTGAATCAGTATTTGTCACGGTTAGCAGAAAAGCAAATTCAGATTGCATTTGAACAAGCAGAAAAAGAAGTGCAGGATTTACGAACCAGAACCAGAGAAGGTATGAAAGCATCCGGAGCAAGTGAGAAAATCAGCCGTACAAGGACTGGAAAGAAATTTATCACAGCAGAGCATTTGATAAACAGCATTGCTGTGCTGCGTGACTGTAAAGCTTTCGGCGGAAGCAAGAAGGACATTGAAGTTGCTGAAATGCTGAAAACAACACGGATGACTGTATTCAGGCTGAAAAGAGAATTACAGGAAAGAATGCAGGCGGAACAGCTTACACAGCAGGAACTTTTTCTGATTCTGGAAAACGAACTGAAAGAAAAGAAGAAACAGAAAAAGAACAGTAAATAGCCAGACAATTCCTGATAAAATTGGTATTTTGGATTTTTTTATTTGATTTTTCCAAAACCATATTGTATACTAAAATGTGGGGCGGTGTATGTATGAAAAGAGATGAAACAATACTGAAAGCTGTCATGGAAAGCACTCATGAAACTGTAATAGATTTGGTAAGTGCCATCGGAGCAGAAAATACTGCAAAACTGATTGAAACATTCTCAGGCTGTCAGCTTCATGTACCGCTTGTAGAAACCATTACCAAGAAACAGCGAAATGAAAAAATCTATGCAGATTTTTCAGACGGCTGGACTTTTGAACAGCTGAGTGTAAAATATCATCTGACTGAAAACACCATCCGAAAAATTATAAATGATACCAGAAAGCGAGGAAGAAAGCCATGCTAAAAGAAATCTTTGATAAAATGATTTCCATCATGCTGGATTATGTAGCTGTAAAAGCAGCTCATGCTGAAAAGCTCGACCAGATTGATAAGATGCTTCAGTACAGCGAGTGGAAGAAAGATGAACTCCGTGCAGAACAGAGAGAAGATTTCAGAGCCAGAAAAGAAAGACTGATTGTTTCTTTTACCGAGCAGGTCAATGAAGTCAAGAGAATCATGAGCGAAAAACAGACTGCATTAGACATGGGAAATCAGAAACTTGCCAATGCTCTGCTGTTCATTACCGCACTTGCACCTGAAAGCAAGCCTGACATCTCTGTGATGAAGAAGATAGCGGATAACTTTGCAGGTGATACCAGCAGTCTGAACACTCTTCTTTGTGCAGCAGAATGCAGAGGCGTTGACAAGCTGTATTTGAAGCCGATTGAGGAACTGATATATTCAGAAAAGGAAATGGATGACCTGCTTGATAAGTTCATACAGGCAGTAGACGGCAATCTGATGATTCGCACTGCCGCCAAAGAAGTAATGACAGCGGCACAGATGTGCGGAGTTATTCTGACTGTTCCTGAAATTGAAGATGAAGTCGGAGACAACAATTTTATACGGAAAGCATTTGGTCTGTCTGTTTCTGCACTTTAAATTTTCTGATAAATGGAAATTGAAAGAATTACCAATCTGGAACAGCTTGATGAAGACCAGCGAGACCTTGCTGAAATTATTGGAATGGAAGCTTATAAAAAATTGCTTGTTAACTATGCAGGCTGTGTGATTTATGTAAGAAAGCCGGAACGAATTGGCAAACAAATTCGTGATGCAGAAATATGCCAGAAATTCAACGGCAGTAATTACAAAGAACTGGCAAAAGAATTTTATCTTTCAGAATCCTCTGTCCGTAAGATTATACGGAATGCCATAAACAAACATGATTCCTGAAACTTCTATAAAATGGGTATAAAGTAGAAACGGTGTATTCTAATGATGAGTACACCGTTTTCTGTATTATGATTACAGAGAGTTGAATTTTTTCACTGATTCTCACTTGAATTGCATATTTTCTCACATCATTAACGCCATTTCTCATATTTTCACGGTTTTTTTCGCTTTTTCTCATTTTCCAGCGTATTCCAGGCTATTTCCGGAGTTTTCCAGACTGTTTCCAGGGCTTTCCAGGGCTTTCTTGATTTTTCCAGCTTTTTCACATGCGAACGTTCAAGTGTTTTTTTGCGAACGATTACACTCGTATCAGAAATAAATCGCACCACCGGTGAACATACAGCCGATACCTCCGGTCGGTTATGGGAATTTCCTTGCCGTCCCGCACCACCGCCGTCAGCACACCTATGATATGACGGTCGGTGATGCCGTATTCTTTGCAATAGCGGTTATCTCCGCAGATCACATAATCATTCGGACGTACTTTCAAAATGCGGTGAAGCACATACTGACCGCTGTCACGCTTATACAGCGGAACATCGTATTTTTTCAGCCTGCCGTGGGGCTTTTCGATGATAAGAATATCCCTGTCCTGCCAAATCAGCGGGCGCATACTGTCACCGACATTGGTATAGACGAGCCTGCCGTCACGCTCGATCACATCTTCAAATCTTGTCATTGCATACCCTCATAGGCGATTTTTGCCGCCGAAATTTCCATATTACAGCCGAGCCGATAGAGCTTTATGCTGTCCGCAAGCCTGTCAACAGCCACAACAGAACCCTAAAACAGCACCGTGTCATAGTCAAGCATTTTCTCCGCTATCTTGCGGTAAACTGCCAATTCTTCCAAATAGCTGTCTGAGAATTGCCGTGTCGGGATACCCTCGATCTCGTCCTCACGGGCAGACTTCTCACGCTCAAAATCAATATCAGCTTGTGTTGTGATAACGGAATAGTCGGCAGGCTCGTCCGTCTGATAGTCGGCGCAGTATTTGTGTACCTCAGCGTGAATTGACGTAACCTCGACCACCTTGTCAGCTATCTTATACTTTCTTGTCATCATGTTTCTTCATCACTTTCAATACCACGGACAAATAATTCCGCCGTTTTATAAGTATACGTCCCCAGCGGTACACAATACCGACAGGATATAGCAACGGACACGCATTCACAAACTTCACCGACCGTTTCATATAGTCCGGATTCGGGAACAGATTGCTCAGGATATATTTTGCTTTTGATTGCTGTTTCAGCTTTTTCTCAATGCTGTTTTCTATCGTGCCGTATGTTCCTGCCGTCAGGTAGAACATCAGCATTTCCTGTTCATTCTCTGTCAGATTTGGAAGTGTGTCCGAGGAAAATACTTTGACCGCCAATGCTCTGCGTTCTTTCTCAAAATCGGTTATTTCAAGCTGTTTGCATTGTGCCGTGATATATTCCCAATCGAGCGTATCACCACCTTGCAGTAAACATAGCAATCCAAGAGGGAGCGTATACCCGTACCGCCGCCATCATAATGCTTCCATTCGTGGGCGGTCATGTAGACATAGAAATCCTCATCGGAGAGGTGATAGCCGTAAATATTGCCCTCGTCCTTGATAAGAAATCGCTTTGTATCGGCATAATACCTGTAAAGCGGTTCAGCGTGAGCAGAGCCGAAAAGTGCCGTGTGCAGCCCAAAATTCAGCACTGGCGGTTTCATATACACATCATGGTTGCCAACGCCGTAATGCTCCGCAGTATAGCCGTGTGAGAGCATGATCTCCCTGCTTTTCGGCATCGAACAGCACATCATTGTCAGCCATTTCACGCATACCGTTTTCGGGGTAGAGGTCTTTCAGCACCGAGCCTTTCATGGGCATATACCAGATGCCTTTGTCCTCAAAATTCGAGAGAATGGCCGAACGCTCCATATCAAGGTAGATATTCTTGTGGACAGCTTTCTTGTATGCCTGATCGAATTGCTTGTCCTGCACACCTGCACGTTTCAGTGCTATGCATACCGCACCACGAACCGTGTGAAACTTCGCCAACCGATAGAGCCGTTCCAAGTCCATAGCCTGCACCTTTGCTGTA
>JAFRMZ010000169.1 GCA_017430465.1 Oscillospiraceae bacterium | reverse complement strand
TTTGGTAGAAAAACATTATCAGGAAATTGACAATGTTCTGCCTATCCAGAATAATGCCGGAGAAGATATAGATTCTCCGGAAGCAGTAGAGCTTACTTCACTGGTATATCTTGCTGACAGACAGGACATCCTGCTAAGCGAAAAGGAGAAAAAAGAACTGCGGACGTGCCGGCAGGCACGCAATGACTTGGCACATCTCAGAAATGTTAGCTGGAAAAACGCAGAACAGATATTTAATTATGAATACTGAAATATTCAGGTTATCAGAATACCGCATCTGTATGCGGTATTCTTTTTTGTATGGCTGTTGTGTTTCTGCACAGTTATAAAGCTTCTTTTGGAAAACTATTGTGTTTTTTCAAAAAATATGCTATAATATGAAATATGAGATGGGATTTTTAAATTATTTTCTTCTGCATTGTCAGAAGATAACATAAGGAGTGAATTTATGATTTTGAAAAATATATCCCGTACTTTCAGAAAGAAAAGAAATCTGATTACCGTGTTTCTGTGTATCGCAGGCATTGCAGTCAATTTGTTGCTGAGTATGCTGACTGGTGTGCTGAACCTACCCTTGTATCTGGATACAGTCGGCAGTATAGTCAGTGCCATTCTCGGCGGATACCTTCCGGCAGTGATTGTCGGGTTTACTACCAATGTGCTGAAAAGCATTTCTGACCCAGCTTCACTCTATTATGGCGTACTGAACGTGCTGATTGCTGTTTCGGCGGCATGGTTCGCCCAAAAAGAGGAATTTAAGAAACCGCTTGGGATTCTGAAAGTGATTCTTGTCTTTACAGCAATCGGCGGTGGACTGGGTGCGCTGATTCCGCTGTTTATGGATGAACTTGCATTCGACAGCGAATCTCTCAGCGGAATTCTGTATCAAACTGGTATATTCGGGCAGGGAAGCGCACATCTGCTGGCAAGTCTGCTGATGGATTTTCTGGATAAAAGTGTTTCTGTTCTGCTGGTGCTGGGAATTGTGCATCTTCTGCCGGAAAAAATACATCATTTTTTCAGTTTCAGCGGATGGATGCAGACACCTCTTTCCGCAGAAGAATCTGCCGCAGCAAAAAAACTTAGTTTCCGTGTAATGTCTCTGCGGACAAAAATTCTGCTTGTACTGACGGTTTCACTCGTGACAGTTTCTGCTGCTGCAACTGGTATCAGTGTAACTCTCTACCGGAACGCCCTGATAAAAGAACATACCCGTCTTGCCGAAGGAACAGCAAGAATCGCATCCGGCACACTGGATGGAAATAAAATTCAGCAATATCTTGAAAAAGGGGAATCGGCTTCCGGCTATATGGAAGAAAAACAGTTGCTCAGCAAAATTCTGCGGGATGCTCCGGATATTGCCTATCTGTATGTTTATCAGATACAAGAAGACGGCTGTCATGTCATTTTTGATATGGATACTGAAGAAATAGAAGGTACATCCCCCGGCGAAATTATTGAGTTTGATGACAGTTTTCGTCCGTATCTGCCGGCACTGCTCGCTGGGCAGGAAATAGAGCCGATTATCACAAATGATTCTTATGGATGGCTTTTGACAGCTTACTGTCCGGTCTATGATGCTTCCGGAAAATGCGTCTGCTATGTCGGGGCGGATGTCGAAATGAAACAGATTAATGCTATCGAACGGAGTTTTCTGGCAGAAATGCTTTCCCTGTTTCTGGGATTTTTCATTCTGATTTATGTATTTGTCAGTTGGCTGATAGAATATCATATTATTCTGCCGGTGAATTCCATCGCCATGAGCACCGGCGCATTTGCCTATGACAGCGAAAAAAAACGTGAGGACAGCATTGAGCATATTCATGAACTGAAAATTCATACCGGCGATGAAGTGGAAAATCTGTATCTTGCAATTACAAAAACTTCTGATGACAGCATGAAATATGTTGCCGATGTTCAGAAAAAGACAGAGGAACTCGCACAGATGCAGAATGCTTTGATTCTGGTGCTTGCTGATATTGTGGAAAGCCGTGACAAGAATACTGGCGCACATGTCCGGAAAACTGCTGCCTATACAGAAATTATTCTGCATCACATGAGGGAGAAAGGCTATTATGCCGATAAACTGACAGATAGTTATATTTCTGATGTGGTGAATTCCGCACCTTTGCACGATGTCGGAAAAATTCAAGTTCCGGATGCCATCCTGAACAAGCCTGGCAGACTGACAGAGGAAGAATTCAAAATTATGAAGGAACATACTACTGCCGGACAGGAGATTCTTTCACAGGCAATTGCACTTGTGCCGAATTCCAGTTATCTGGATGAAGCACGGAATCTGGCGGCGTATCACCATGAAAAATGGAACGGTACAGGCTATCCTTACGGACTGGCAGGGGAGGAAATTCCGCTTTCAGCACGTGTGATGGCCGTTGCGGATGTATTTGATGCATTGGTTTCCAAACGAAGCTATAAAGAACCGTTCAGCTATGAAGAAGCTGTGAAAATTATCCAAGACGGTGCAGGAAAGCATTTCGACCCTCTGATTGTAGATGCTTTTCTCAGTGCAGAAGAAGAAGTACGCCTTGTAGAAGAAAGATTCAGTCAGATGACGGACGATGCGGGCTGTTTCCATAAAAAATAAATTGAATGCAGATATATCAAAACTCCCTGCCTGTCAGATACAGGCAGGGAGTTTTCTCAGGAAACTGGAAAAAATATTTTTTTGCTATTGCATCATGCCGTATTTTGTGCTATAATAAGAGTGTATCTTATCCGGCATCCGGAAAGGTAACAACGCAAAAAGGAGAAATTTTATGAAAAATACAGTTTCCACTTTGCTGAAACAGAAGCAATCCGGTGATAAAATCACGATGCTTACTGCCTATGATTATACAACTGCAAAGTTAATGGATGAATGTGGTATCAATTCTCTGCTGATTGGCGATTCTCTTGGCATGACAATGCTCGGCTATGAAAATACGCTTCCTGTCACAATGGAAGATATGATTCATCATACAAAAGCTGTCGCAAGAGGCGCAAAAAATGCTTTTATCGTGGCAGATATGCCGTTTATGAGCTATCAGGTGAGTGCAGAACAGGCTGTCATCAATGCCGGCCGTCTTGTCAAGGAGGGCGGTGCACATGCCGTCAAGCTGGAAGGCGGTGCAGAAGTTTGTCAGCAGATTCGTGCAATTGTAAATGCTTCTATTCCAGTAGTAGCACATCTGGGACTGACACCGCAGTCTGTCAACGTGTTCGGCGGATTCAAAGTACAGGGAAAAAGTCTGGATAATGCCCGAAAACTTATCGAAGATGCTTTGAAAATTCAGGAGGCTGGTGCATGTGCCGTAGTTCTGGAAGGAATTCCGGCAAAGCTTGCAGAAATCATCACCGGAAAACTGGAAATCCCTACCATCGGAATAGGCGCAGGAAACGGCTGTGATGGTCAGGTGCTTGTGTATCAGGATGCAATGGGAATGACTTCCGGACATACTGCCAAATTTGTAAAAAAATTCGCAGAAGCAGGCGAACTCATGCGCAAAGGCATTTCAGATTATATCGCAGAAACCAAATCCGGCACATTTCCGGCCGAAGAACATACTTATGCGATAGAAGAAGATGTAATTAACGAAATTATCAGGGAGGAAAAGAAATCATGAAAATTGTAAAAACCATCGCCGAAGTCCGTGCACAGGTGAAAGAATGGAGAGCGCAGGGACTGACAGTCGGTCTTGTTCCGACTATGGGTTATCTGCACGAGGGGCATGCAAGCCTGATTGATGCCTCTCATCGGGATAATGACAGAACTGTCGTTTCGGATTTTGTCAACCCGATGCAGTTCTCTCCTTCGGAAGATTTGGAAAGTTATCCACGTGATATTCAGCATGATGCCGAACTGGTAGAAGCCCACGGCGGAGATTTGATTTTCCATCCTGAACCGGAGGAAATGTATCACAAAGGCTTTTCTTCTTTTGTGGATATGACGGTTTTAACAGAGGAATTGTGCGGAATCAGCCGGCCGATTCATTTCAGAGGGGTTTGTACAGTTGTCTCGAAACTGTTTCATATTGTACAGCCAGACCGTGCTTATTTCGGAAAGAAAGATGCTCAGCAGTTAGCAGTTATCCGTCACATGGTCGATGATTTGAATATGAATCTTGAAATTATCGGCTGTCCGATTGTCAGAGAAGCTGACGGGCTTGCAAAAAGTTCCCGAAACACCTATCTGAATGATGCAGAACGGCAGGCAGCTCTTGTGCTGTCTCAGGCGATTGCTGTCGGAACAGAACTTGTCAGAAACGGTGAGACAAACTGTGATATTATTCTGAAACAAATGAAACAGCATATCGAAAAAGAACCGCTTGCTAAGATTGATTATGTCAAGATAGTGGATGCCGAAACAATACAGCAGATTCCAACGCTTGACCGTCCGGCACTCTGTGCAATGGCCGTCTATATCGGGAAAACCCGCCTGATTGATAATTTCTTTACTGAAGATATTGCAGATTAACAAAGGAGGAAAATTTGTGCAGTTATCCGTACTGAAAAGCAAAATTCACCGTGCTGTTATCACGCAGGCGGAATTGAATTATGTCGGAAGCATTACGATAGATGAAAATTTGATGCAGGCTTCTGGTATCTATGAATATGAACATGTTCATGTTGTGAATGTCAACAGCGGAAGCCGTATCGAAACTTATGTGATTGCCGGCGAATCCGGAAGCGGAACTATTTGTCTGAACGGCGCAGCTGCAAGAGCCGGTCAGAAAGGGGATGCCGTCATCATCATGGCGTATGCTTCGGTAACACCCGAAGAAATAAAAGAACATCATCCGAAAGTCGTGTTTGTAAATGAGAAAAATCAAATTATCCGTACAGCGGATTATGAAAAACACGGCAGACTGACAGAAATAGATTAAAGAAAACAGCCTGAATTTTTTAATTCAGGCTGTTTTTTTAATCTCTCCCGAATAAATCACGGGTATATACTTTTTCAGCGACATCATCAAGAGAGCTGTCATATCTGTTGGCAACAATACAGTGACACATTTTTTTGAATTTTTTCAGGTCATTTACAACCTGAGAGCCAAAAAATGTACTGCCGTTTTCAAGAGTGGGTTCATAAATAATGATAGTTGCCCCCTTTGCCTTGATACGTTTCATTACACCCTGAATAGAAGACTGCCGGAAATTATCACTGTTGGATTTCATGGTAAGCCGATATACGCCGACAATTACTTGTTTTTCCATTTCAACGCTGTATTGATTATTATCAGCATAACTATAATAACCAGCCATTTCCAGCACACGGTCAGCAATGAAATCTTTTCTGGTTCTGTTGCTTTCGACAATTGCTGACATCATGTTCTGCGGTACATTCTGATAATTTGCCAATAATTGCTTAGTATCCTTTGGCAGACAGTATCCGCCGTAACCAAAAGACGGATTATTATAATAATTTCCGACACGAGGATCAAGACATACGCCACGGATGATGTTTGCAGTATGCAGTCCCTTTACTTCTGCATAGGTATCCAGTTCATTGAAATAGCTTACACGCAGTGCAAGATAGGTATTCACAAACAGCTTAGTGGCTTCTGCTTCGGTAGTTGCCATGAATAACACTGGAATATCCGTTTTATTTGCACCTTGCCGGAGCAGTGCGGAAAAAGTTTCAGCAATTTCCTGATTCTGCTCATCAGCACCAACAATAATACGGCTCGGATACAAATTATCATAGAGTGCTTTGGATTCTCTGAGAAATTCAGGACTGAAAATAATATTATCTATTCCCGTTTTTTTACGCACCTGAACTGTATATCCGACCGGCACGGTGGATTTGATAACAACAGCAGGCTTGTGATTGCGGTTTTCAGTGGCTTTCTTGATAAGTTCCAGTACAGATTCTACTGCCGAACAGTCAAAAAAATTCGTTTTGGTATCGTAATTAGTAGGAGCTGCAATAATGATAAAATCAGCATTTTGATATGCAGATTCGCCGTCAGATGTAGCTTTCAGAGAAAGATTTCTTTCTTTATGTTCTGCAAGATATTTTTCAATATAATCATCATGAATGGGGCTTACCCAGTTATTTATTTTTTCGATTTTTTCCGGAATAATATCTACAGCAGTGACATCGTTATGCTGTGAAAGCAGAACAGCAAGAGATAATCCTACATAACCCGTACCGGCAACAGCAATTTTTTTTCTGTTCAACGGCTTGATTTGAATTTCATCATCAACAAATAAACTATTGTAATCGAAATTCAGAATTTCAGACAGTGCAAGAAGCTGATTAATAGATGGTGTATAGTCTCCCAGTTCCAGTCTTGACAGCAGTGAACGGTTGATGCCTGTTTTTTTGGCAATCATACTCTGTGAAAGTTTCAGAGCTTTTCTTTTACTGATTACAGTTTCCGACAGCTTTTCTAAAGATAAATGCTTCATATACGTTTCCTCCGGATAAATGTTGCTGTTGACATCATTTTGTTTTTATGTTTGATATATTAATTATATCACATGCTACTCTGAATGTCAATGGTTTATAGTGTAAATGATGCTAATCTCAATTAGTAGTGATAAATTTACTGCTGACGGAATAGATGATAAATTCAATAAAACAGTGCTGATACAAGTTTTGTATCAGCACTGTTTTAATGCGGGTAACAGGACTTGAACCTGCACTCCTTACGGAAATAGAACCTAAATCTATCGCGTCTGCCAATTCCGCCATACCCGCATAGTTTAATTTATTTAATATTTGTTTATTATTATAGCATATTTTTAAAAATTTGTCAAGTAAAATTTCAAAACAAAATAATTTATAAGACAGCATCCAGCACTATTTCCGAACAGAAACAGTGCTGGATGCTTTTGCACATAGTGTTGAAATTAGTCTTCGCCCTGGCCTTCGCCCCAGTCAAGATTAGAATCAGTAATAACATCTTCTGCCTCGAAAGCGACAATTTCAAGCATAGCTTCTTCATACTTTGCCATCTGCAATACACCTCACTTTACTATAATCTATGTCTTTTATTTTAGCACATTTTTATTGAAATGTCAAGTGTTTTTGAAGTTTTTTGCGATTAATTTGGTATATTGAAAAGCAAATTTAAAGTCAGCTCAAAGTAGCGGTTCTCAAATCGCCGTATACAGTATAAGCTTTACCACTGTTATCAGTATACTTGAGATAAGCTCTGACATACCATATCTGGTCAGCAGTAACATCTTTCTTAGTCCATGTATATTTATAGTTATGAACTGTCAGATTTTCTCCGCCCCTTATGAAACGTGCATTTTCAGTGGTTAAATTTGCAGCATCTTCAGTATTATCAGTTGCCACGATACCAGCAAATTGGATAGTGCAGTCTGCCGGAACATTTGTCAGGGAGACAAACCGGAGTTTGTTTGTTTCCACAACAGAGACAGAATCAATCATAGCAGTGCCGAGGATTTTTTCTTCTTTGATGATTTCATAACCATCAAGAGTAGCCTTGGCCATGTCGCTGTAAACGGTTTTTTCATTACCGTTCGCATCGGTATAAACCAGATAGCCCTTGACATACCATGTTTCATCGGCCTGTACGCTGGATTTGGTCCATGTGTACTTGTAGCTGTGAACCTCCGGATTTTCTTGGCCACGTTTGAAATCAGCATTTTCAGCAGTCAGATTTTCGGCTTTTTCTGCATTATTGGTTGCTACAATACCGGCATATTTGAT
>JAFRMZ010000168.1 GCA_017430465.1 Oscillospiraceae bacterium | reverse complement strand
GAAAACCGATAACCAAAAGAATATTTCCACTCAGAATTGTCTTGTTCCTACCGCCGATATGATGTTTCAATACACGAAAGAAAGGCATTATTCCGATGTTAAAACACTTGCTTTTCATATCGTTCAGTCATTTAAAAGAGGTGAAGTTACCACCGAACAGGCACAGGCTATCGGCGTGGAAACAATGAAGCGGATTTTCGGGGACAAGTATGAATACATTGTTGCTACTCACAACGATACCGAGCATATTCACAATGTGCGCCCGGAAAGGGCATAAAGAAAAGTAGAATAGAAAGGAACTACCCTGCAAAGCAGCGCAGGACACAGCCGTTCTGACCGAAAGGCGAAAGCTGACACGGGAACATAGCACGAACGGAAAGCGGAAAGTTATCCAAAGGCAATCGGGTACGACTGAACCGCAATGTGAATCAGATACAAGGTATAGGCTGGGTTTGCCGAATGCAAGTTTTGAGCTTCTGTTATGTGCAGAGGGAGGAAAGTGCCTGAAACCTGTTGCATGAATGAGATGAATTATGGTTGTGGATTTATCTGCTGTTTCAATATTCATACAGCCTGTAGGAGAACCTATGGAAAAGAAATGAAAGCAGTGCCGAAAATCTGAAATATCCAAATCTTTATGCTAACCGGGGATACCCTAAACGGAAACGCCTGAAAGGGCTATGATTTTCAGAATCTGAATATTCCGCAGGGGTACGGAGTACCCGTAGTAGTCTGAGGCGGTAATACCGTTCACATGGCAAAGGGGTACAGTTACAAAATGCCTGAATTAAAAATTGATTAGGGAGGAAAACCTCAATGAAACCAACAATGGAGATTCTGGCGGGATTACAGAAAAACTCAAAAGAAAACAAGGACGAAATATTCACGAGACTATTCAGATATTTACTGCGTCCGGACATTTATTTTACAGCATACAAGAATCTGTATGCAAATTCCGGCGCAGGCACACGGGGTATCAATGATGATACAGCGGACGGATTCGGAGAGGAGAAGATTCAAAAAATCATCGAATCTCTGCGTAGCGAAAGCTACCGACCGAACCCTGTCAGACGAACCTATATTCAGAAAAAGAACAGTAAAAAATGCCGACCTCTTGGGATTCCAACCTTTTCGGACAAGCTGGTGCAGGAAGCACTGAGAATGATTTTAGAGGCGATTTATGAACCGATTTTTCTGAATGAATCTCACGGCTTCAGACCGAACCGAAGCTGTCATACTGCACTGAAAACAATCAAGCGGCAGTTTGGCGGTGCAAGGTGGTTTGTGGAGGGCGACATCAAGGGATGTTTTGACAATATCGACCATGAAATTCTGATAAAAATTCTCAGAAACAAGGTCAGAGATGCCCGAATTATCAAGCTGATTTATCGTTTTCTGAAAGCAGGCTACTTAGAAAATTGGCAGTACCACAAGACCTACAGCGGCACTCCGCAGGGTGGTATTCTGTCTCCGTTGCTTGCAAATATTTATCTGCATGAGCTTGATAAATTTGTTATGGAGCTGAAAGAAGATTTTGATAAACTAAGTGATAATCAAAGAACGCCGGAATACCGGGAAAAACATAATGAGCTGAAACGCATTTCAGGGCGGCTGAAAAAAGTCAGCGGTGAAGAAAGGACGCAGTTACTGGAAGAATACAAAATCAAGCGCAAAAAGCTCATGACGATTCCCTGCACTGCACAGACAAAAAACTGAGATATATCCGATATGCAGACGATTTTCTAATTGCCGTGAAAGGCAGTAAAGAGGACTGTAAGGCGATAAAACAAAAGCTGTCGGAATTCATTTCCGGTCAGCTTCACATGGAACTCAGCGAAGAAAAGACACTTATCACGCACAGCAGTGAATGTGCAAGATTTTTAGGATATGACATTCGTGTCAGGAGAAGTCAGGCAATCAAGAGAGGCGGAAATCATCACGTTAAAAAGCGTACCCTCAACGGAAGTGTTGAACTGCTTGTTCCGCTGAATGACAAAATTCACAAGTTTATCTTCTCCAAGAAAATCGCAGTACAGAAGAATGACGGAACACTTTTTCCGGTACATAGAAAATATCTGATTGGTTCTACCGACCTCGAAATTGTCACAATATACAACGCAGAATTAAGGGGCATTTGCAATTATTACTGCCTTGCTGTAAATTTCAGTAAGCTGAATTATTTTGCATACCTCATGGAATACAGCTGCCTGAAAACAATTGCTTCACGGCACAAAAGCAGCATTTCCAAAGTCATCGGAAAATATCGGTGCGGAAAGAAATGGGGTGTACCTTACGAAACAAAAAGCGGTTCCAAAATCCGCTTCTTTGCGGATTATTCCAACTGCAAAACCTATTACGATTACTCCGATGTTATCAGCAATGCGGCTATTATGTACGGCTATGCTGTCAACACCCTTGAAAACAGGCTCAAAGCTCACGTCTGCGAGCTTTGCGGTGCGACAGACAGCGAGTTTTATGAAATTCACCATGTCAACAAGCTCAAAAACCTGAAAGGAAAAGAGCATTGGGAACGTGTCATGATTGCCAAAAAGCGCAGGACACTGGTGGTTTGCAGGCATTGCCACAAAAGCGTTATCCATAAAAACTGAGTTTTTTATCTTATTTGTAACAGAGCCGTATACTTGGAGACAAGTACGTGCGGTTCCCGGAGAGGTCTGCACAAACCTGCCGCTGAAAGGCGGTAAGGCGGTGCTTTCCTACTCTACCATTTCATTATCAATTCTGTGAACTTGATAAACGGCAAATCTTTTTCAAGAGAGCATAATCGAAAAATGTTTCCTGCTTGGGAAAAATTGAAAAAAATCAGTGATGAAATAACCGCTGAAAGAGGTTTGTCCATCATAAGATTACCCGATACTGCAAACAAAGGTTACTATGAATGGAGTGCCGAAAAATTAGGTATATCATGGAAAGCAAAGCTAAGAGATATTATCAATCAGACTGCAAATGTAGCAGACAGTTTTGAGGACTTACTTGACAGATTACGCAGTCAAGAGTATCTCCCGAAAAGCCAATTACCGAGAGAGAAGTTAATGCTGTTGGCAATGAGGAATATACCAAAATCGACAACAGATTTTACGCAAATGTTGACAATGAAATTGCCGAGAAAACAGCAATTAAACTTGATAAATCAGGGGTCAAATTCTCAACAAGAACCGACAAAAACTACACCACATTTACCGTTGACAAGAGCGATAAGGACGCACTTTTGGAAGCCGAGAAAGCAGCCAAGAAAGAAGAAAGAGAGAAGCAGGAAAAGAAACGTATTACACCGTCAGTTGATGATGATTTTGAATTGTAAAAGGAGAAAAAACATGATTGCTGTTATTATAGTATCGGGGGTGGTTCTGATCTTCGATATATTTGCCATCGCACTATGCAAAGCATCAAAGAAAGCCGAGAATATGTATAAGGCAATTTCCGAAAAAGCCGAGAGAAAAAACGAATAACCAAAGCAAAAAAGCTGTCCCGACATTTTAAGATCGGTGACAGCTTTTACATTATTGTTTATGCTCCATGTAGCCCTTTAAATATGTTTCTTCATCGTAATCGAGGTCATTTTCAATTTCACGTTCCATCAGTTCCTGAAACAAGGCAGTCAGGCTCTTACCACAGAACTCGGCATAGGCTTTGTAGCGGTCTTTTGTGCCTTTGGGAAAGTTCATGTTGATTTTTTCTCGGCTGTCTGCCATGTACCGTTGAATACGGATTTTGGCTTTTTCATCGTACTTGGATTTGCTCATTTGAATCACTCTTTTTTACTTTTCATTATACCACATTAACGTATAGCCGGCTATATGCTATATTGCACAAATTATGATTG
>JAFRMZ010000167.1 GCA_017430465.1 Oscillospiraceae bacterium | reverse complement strand
GAGCTATTGCGGTTTTGAATGGCAAGGCAAAGCTCATGCGTGATGATTTCTGCGATGGTCTCGGTGATTGTCTCCCTGCCTGTCCTGTGGACGCTATCCACTTCACCGAACGTGAAGCGGCAGCTTATGACGAAAAAGCTGTGCAAGCTAACAAGCAAAAAAAGTCCGTTTGCAGTGGTTTCACCTGTCCGGGTTCTGCTTTGCAGAGCGTCACTCCAAAAGAAAATGAAAGCAACGTTCGTGTTTCAAGCTGTCTGAGACAATTCCCTGTGCAGATAAAGCTCCTGCCTGCAAATGCTCCGTACTTTGAAAATGCTGATTTACTGATTGCTGCGGATTGTACTGCCTATGCTTACGGAAATTTTCATCAGGATTTTATCCGTGGGAAGATAACGCTCATCGGCTGTCCGAAGCTCGATAATGTGGACTACTCAGAAAAACTGACGGAGATATTCCAGAATAACAATATAAAGAGTATTATCCTCACAAGAATGACCGTGCCGTGTTGCGGAGGTATGGAGTATGCGATAAAACGTGCAATAGCGGCAAGCGGTAAGGATATCCCGCTTGAAATCGCTGTCATTTCACCGGACGGCAGTATCGTTGAGATAAGAAAATAAACGGAGGTATCTATCATGGAACAGAAAATGTTTTGCTATCAGTGTCAGGAAACAGCAGGCTGTAAAGGCTGTACAATATGCGGAGTATGCGGTAAACAGCCCGAAACTGCGGCAATGCAGGACTTGCTTGTGTATGTTACAAAAGGATTGTCGGCAGTAACTACTCAGCTCCGTGCAGAAAATCAGAATATTGATAAATCTGTAAATCATCTTGTCAGTCTGAATTTATTCACTACTATCACAAATGCAAATTTTGATAATGACAGCATTATTGCCAAAATTACAGAAACGCTTGCTGTTAAGGAAAAACTGCTCGGAATGGTGCAGAATAAAGGCATTCTCCCCGAATCAGCTCTTTGGAATGGTACGGACTATGCTGAGAAAGCAAAGACTGTTGGCGTTCTTGCAACAAAGAATGAGGATATACGCTCCCTGCGTGAGCTGATAACCTACAGTTTGAAAGGTCTTGCAGCGTACACCAAACACACAAATGCTCTGCTGAATGACAACGAAGAACTTGATGCATTCATGCAGTCGGCACTTGCAAAAACGCTTGATGACAGCCTGACGGTTGATGAACTTGTGGCTCTCACACTTGAAGTCGGCAAATACGGCGTTCAGGGAATGGCTGACCTTGATACAGCAAATACAACGGCTTACGGCAATCCAGAAATAACTACTGTTGATATTGGAGTCAGAAAAAATCCTGCTGTTTTGATTTCAGGTCATGACCTGAAAGATTTGGAAATGCTTCTTGAACAGACAAAAAATACTGGAATTGATGTCTATACACACTGTGAAATGCTTCCTGCTCATTATTATCCGTTCTTCAAGAAATATCCGCATTTTGCAGGAAACTATGGTAATGCTTGGTGGAAACAGAAAGAGGAGTTTGAAAGTTTCAATGGTCCGATTCTGATGACGACTAACTGTATTGTTCCGCCGAAAGATTCCTACAAGGACAGACTCTGGACAACGGGTGTGGCAGGTTATCCGAACTGCAAGCATATTGATGCTCCTTATGGTGAAACAAAAGACTTTTCACCTATCATCGAACAGGCGAAGAAATGTCCTCCTCCGACTGAAATCGAAACAGGTTCTATTGTTGGTGGTTTCGCCCATGAACAGGTATTTGCACTTGCCGATACCGTTGTAGAAGCTGTAAAATCGGGGGCTATCCGCAAATTTGTAGTCATGGCAGGCTGTGACGGCAGAGCGAAATCCAGAAGCTACTATCAGGAATTTGCAGAAAAACTTCCAAAAGATACTGTAATTCTAACGGCAGGCTGTGCGAAGTACAAGTATAACAAGCTGAATCTCGGTGACATCGGCGGTATTCCGAGAGTTCTCGATGCAGGACAGTGCAATGATTCTTATTCTCTGGCACTTATCGCCCTGAAACTGAAAGAAATATTTAGGCTTGATGATGTGAATGAACTGCCCATTGTTTACAATATCTCATGGTATGAGCAGAAAGCGGTTATTGTTCTTCTTGCTTTGCTGTATCTCGGAGTGAAGAACATACACCTCGGACCGACACTGCCTGCGTTCCTGTCTCCGAATGTGGCAAAGGTTCTTGTGGACAGTTTCGGCATTGCGGGTATTACGACTGTTTACGAGGATATGAGTATTTTCGGCTTATTAGAAGAAAAGACCGTGAAGTGAACGACCTTAATGAAATTATAGAAATTATGAAAAGCTGTGATGTGTGCAGGCTGGCTCTGAATAATGACGGCTTTCCATATATCCTGCCACTGAACTTCGGTATGACGGTGAACGGAGATAAAATCATGCTCTATTTTCACAGTGCATTAGAAGGCTATAAGGTCGGGCTTATCCAAAAGGATAACAGGGCATCATTTGAAATGGACTGCAAACACGAACTGCAATACTTTGAGGATAAGGGCTACTGCACAATGGCATACGAAAGCGTGATAGGCAGAGGACATATCCGTATCCTGCCGGAAGAAGAAAAACTGCCTGCCCTGAAACTGCTCATGGCACATTATCATGACGGAAAAGATATGCCGTTCAGCACGGCGGCGATACCGAGAACGCTTGTGTATGCTCTTGAAGTTGAGAGTATTACCGGAAAAAGAAAACTGCCGAAATAATGTGACAAAGTCACAGAAAAAGGACTTCTTTTCTGTTATAATAAAGACATCAAATAACAGAAAGGAAGTTCTTAGTATGAATATTCTGAAAATCAATGCAAGCAATTTCAATGAGGTATTGAACAGCAAAAAGCCTGTTCTGCTGGATTTCTATGCAGACTGGTGCGGTCCGTGCCGAATGGTCTCACCACTTGTTGATGAGATTGCAGAGGAACATCCGGAATATCTGGTTGGCAAGGTCAATGTCGATGAGCAGATGGCAATTGCACAGAAATTCGGAGTTTCAAGTATTCCGATGCTTGTTGTCAGGGCTTCCGCATGAAAAAATTATGAAAATTTGTTGAAAATGACGGAGCAAAGAAAATCATCATCAAAAGCGCAACGAAACCGTTTCGCCTTCATACTTAACTTAACAGAATGAAAAGCTTTGAATAAATTCAAAGAAAT
>JAFRMZ010000021.1 GCA_017430465.1 Oscillospiraceae bacterium | reverse complement strand
GCATGGGCAATGTCATGAACTTTCTGCGTACCAAAACCGGCTTTTTTGTTTGTATTCTCATCCCGATGGCGATTTTCTTCCTGTTTGAACTGTATAAGTTCATTGTTGTGCTGATTGAAATCAAGCGTCCGGCTGTTCTGGAAATTGATGAGGAAGAAATCAAACGCCGTGCGATTGAGGAATATCTCGCCGAACAGAAGAAAACTACATCTTCCGGCGAAACTATGCCATCCGAAACAGAGGCTTCTGAAACATCAGAAAGCACAAAAACATAACAGGAGCAGTTTATGAATAATTTTCTGAAATGGTTTTTTGCCTTTATTACTGCGATGCTTCAGGGATTCGGAGAAATTTTCATCGGATTTGGACGAGGCATCAAGCAGGTATTCAACATACCGAGCTATGTGACGATGTTCCGGAGTTACTGCGGAGCTTTTTCCGTAGTCGAGTGGATATGTGCTGTTCTGGCCGTCATCATTGTTATCGGGATTTATGTCCTGCTGGGCTTCATGCTGGTGCTGGCAGTGCGGAAATATCTGCGTTTCCGCCATTCGATTGTAAGCAATGAAGACTTGCTGGAAGAAATTGCACTGCTTCAACAGCGTGTCATGAAACTGATGAAGGAAAAAGATGAAATCATGGCTCTGAAAGTCACACAGATGGGTCTTTCGCCTTCCGGCGTACTTTCTGCCGTAAACGGAACTGTTTCAGAAATCGCCTCCGGCGAACAGCAGACCGCCGAAGGTGCGCCCGTTACCGTTCCGGCACTGGCAGAGGACGGCATAATTCAGACAACCGAACAGCGTTTCTCGAAGCTTATGGAAGTGGACAATTTCTATAAAAATTATGAACCGCCGGAATATGACAACTCTGTGACACTGGAAGAATTTGTCGAACGCTACCGCAATTTTGCATGTTCACGGATGCATCTGTATTATGACCATAAAACAATCCGGCTGTTTCTGGCAGGCATGGCCTCTACCAAGCTGATTATCCTGCAAGGTATCTCCGGTACTGGTAAAACCTCCCTACCCTATTCACTGGGAAAATTCCTTCAGGTGGATACAACAATTGCATCTGTACAGCCGTCATGGCGTGACAGAACGGAATTATTCGGCTATTTCAATGAATTTACGAAAAGTTTCAATGAAACCGAAGTTCTGAAACGAATTTATTCTTCTAATTACAATAATGATATTAACTTCATTCTGCTTGATGAAATGAACATTGCCCGTGTTGAATACTATTTTGCAGAAATGCTCTCTATTCTGGAAATGCCGAATGCAGATGAATGGGAACTGGATATTGTACCGAATGTCTGGAGCACCGACCCTGTCAAGCTTGACAAGGGAAAAATCGTCATCCCGCAGAATATCTGGTATATCGGCACTGCAAACAATGACGACTCGACTTATGCGATTTCTGATAAGGTCTATGACCGTGCCCAGCCGATTAATCTTGATACCAAAGGCGTGGCATTTGATGCGCCCGATACGCCTCCGATGAATCTCGGCTATGACCATCTGAACGCACTCTTTGAAGAAGCTTTCAAGATGTATCCTATTTCGCAGGAAAATCTGAAAAAAATTCAACAGCTCGACTTGTGGGTTATCGAAAAGCTCAGAGTTGCGTTCGGTAACCGTATTCTGAAACAGATGGGACTGTTTGTACCGGTTTATGTCGCTTGTGGCGGAGATGAACTGGATGGTATTGATTATGTTCTCGCAACCAAAATCTTCCGTAAGTTTGAATCTCTTAATCTGGCGATGCTCCGTGAAGAACTTAAAGAATTATGTACTTATCTGACCAAGCTGTTCGGCAAGAATTCCATGCATGAATCTATTGCTTATCTCGAACGGCTTCAGAAACTGTTTTAATATTAGTATGCTAACAAGTATCAAGCAAAGGCAGGTGAAACTGATTTGAGTGATGTCAGACATCAGCGGTATACAGAACCGCCGGACGAACCGGATGATTTGGATGATTTCGATGCTTTTGAACAATTCAATGATATGGCCGGACTCCCCGTCAGAAATGCACCTTCCAAAGACGAAAAAACAGATTCTCTGGATGATATTGCTGTCCTGAACGAACTCAGTGATTTTGATATTCCTTACTATGCAAATCATGAAGACGAAGAACCGGACGATAAATACGATGATGATGATAATTACTATACAGAGGATTTAGAAGATGCCGAGGAGACTGACGAAGATGAGGAAGACGAGCTTTCAGAAGAAGAAATCACAGGCTATCGCCCTGGCCAGCTCTACGAGATGTACGGCATGGATGATTTTGATGATATGGACGAAATCCCTGACGAATCCGATATTGATGCTTATGATGACTGGTATGAGGACTTTCAGGAAGCTGTTCAGCAACTTGACCGTGATGCTCTGTTTTCATCACTAAGTCAGCTACTGCACGAAAGTAAAAACACATTCGCCATCAACCGCAAGCTCATGAAAAAAACAATTGATGTTTCATGGGTGGAAGCCATCGAAAACGGCCTTGTACATGTTGATAATTTTCTGAGAAATCCCCGCCGTACTATCGAAGATGTTGAAGAAATTGTTCCGATTGCCCTTTCACGAAAAATTACAGTCGAATCTATCAAGCATCTGGCACAGCATACAGACCTGATTCAGAGCTATGACAAGAAAACCGGCAAAATTACGCCATCTAAAATTCTGAATGTTCATAAAGAAGAAAGCCTCATGACCTATGAAAATAAATTCGTCAACACACTGATTGACAGATTATATTTATTTATTAATATTCGTTATGAAAAGCTTGCCAAAGTTGCCAAGGATGAACAAGTCTATACGCTCGGATACAATACAGACATCAATGATGGCGCAGGCGGAAAATTTAAAGTAGAAGTCAAACTCGAAACAATTTCCAGTCTGGATACCAAAAATGAACATGGCTATACTGTTTGGCAGAGAGTCGAAAAACTCAAGAAAATCATCGAAGGCTATAAAGGTTCGGAACTCTGTACCAAGCTCGGCAATGCCTATATCCGTCCGCCGGTTATGAGAACTAATGCCATCATGAAAAATGTTGACCTCAAAGCTTGTCTCACGCTCTGGCAATATATCGAAAGCTATGACAATGCTGGCTATGAAATCACTATTGAAGATAATATCGTCCGTCCCGAACAGGAATATATCGAAGATTTCTACAGAGTTGTCCTCATGAATCTGATTCTGTTCCGTTCCAGCATGGAAGGTCAGGACAAAGCCGGAAAACTCCGTGCCCAGAAGAAAAACAAACATCGGACTATCAAGCCGAAATTCATCCGGCACTTTGAAAACGTCCTCTCAGATGATTATTCTGTCAGCACTACCGGCGCACCCGGTTACATTGACACGGACGGCGAACAGAAAATTGTCGCAAAACTTCCAAGAGATGCCGATACTGCTAAAATTTATAATCAAATCAGTCAGGTCATCCTGATTGAACAAAATTATCAGGCAGAACTTGAAAAAGTCCGGAAAGAACTCCAAAAAGAAGCTGAACTGGAAGAAAAACGCCGTGCCGAACAGGAACGCATTGACAATCTGCGCCGTCAGGAACTGGAACGTCAGGAACGTGAAAGAGAAGAAGAACAGCGCAGACTTGAAGAAATGCTCGCCCGCAAAAAGGCCGAACAGGAAGAAGCCGAACGTGAACGTGAACGTCAGGAACAAGAACGTCTTCGCCTGCTCGAAGAAAAACAAAAACAGGAAGAAGCTGAACGCCTCCGCCGTGAAGAAGAAGAACGCATTGCCGAAGAACAACGCAGAATCGAAGAAGAACGTCAGCGTCTCGAAGATGAAAAAATGCTTGTCCGTTCCGAACTTGGTGAGGCAGAAGGCATGGATGCAGAACAGCTTTCTGAAATCTCTGACAAGACAGAACAAATCGAAATTACAGAAAAAGAACTCGAAGAAGCCAAGGCTTCTCTTGAAGAACAGAGAGATTCTGAATTTGAAGACCCGCATGAAATCGCTGTCCGCATGAAACTTGAACAGCAGAAACGTGAAAAAGAACGTGCCGAACGTGAACGTGCTGAACGGCTCAAAGCTGAACGTGAATATTTCCAGAACAAACCGTTCTATGAAATTCATAAAGAATATTCTAAAAATCCGTTCTATGCAATTCCCAGATTTATCCAGTGGCTTCTTGTTGTTCTGTTCCATCTGATTCCTGAAGATACCGATAATCCCGACTGGAAACGGATGCTTGCTGAAATCAAGCGGAAACAGGAAGAACTTGCCATCGAAAAAGCTGAAAAAGAGAAAATGGAAGTCTACTACCGGAAATATGCTCAGACATTCAAATATCGTTTCCGGCGCAGTATTGAAGATTATAAATTCCGCAAAAAACGTGAAAAAGAACGCAAAGGCAAGCCTCGCCCGGCTTATGTCCCTCCGAAGCGTACTCACGAAGAAGAACTTCATATTCAAAAGCAGATGAAACGCCTCTATCGGGAATATCATGTCAGCATGTTTGAAAAAATCCGGCGTGCATGGGAAGAATTCCGCCGGAATCAAAGAAATAACCGCTGAGGTATCTCCATGAATCAAAAACTAAAAGAAAAAATTTCAAAACTAAGCAATGCTGTCATCATTGGTCTGCTTGTGCTTTCTGCCGGACTCCTCATTTTCGTGACCGTCTGCATCGTTCAGAGAAAACCTGTTACCTTCTTCGGAAACTGTATCATGCAGATTGTCACCGGCAGTATGGAACCCGTTCTTCACGTGGATGAATGCGTTCTCGTTCGGCAGATAAATCCTGATGCACTACAAACTGGTGATATTATCGCCTATATTTCCGAAGATGGTGCAGTTTCCGGACTCACCGTCATGCACCGGATTAAAGAACGTCTCCCAGACGGAAACTTCATCACGCAGGGCGATGCTAATCCTGTTCCGGATTCCCTTCCCGTCCGTCCGGAACAGATTCAGGGAAAATTTATCCGGAAATCCAGATTTTTTTCATGGCTGACCAGCTTTGCTGATTTCCGGAAATCTCTCCTTTTCCTTATAATGTGCATGACTTCTGTCATGGCTTTCTATGAAGCACGGACTGTTATGCAAATCGGGAAAGATGTCCGCACCGAATCTAACGAAGCCCGAAAAGAACAGCTCATCCGTGAAGCTATTGAAAAAGAAAAACAACGCCTGATACGTGAACACTATCCGCCGGATACACCATCAAATTCTCAAAAGGAGCAGGATGCAGAATGACACAGGAACATATCATGAAGAAAAAAATGCACCTAGCTTTCTGGCTTTTCGGAATTGCCTTCATCGCCTTGCTGATTTTCATCGGCCTGTATATTGATGAAACTAGACGAGTACAGAAAACCTATCGGGAACAGTTCAATGCCTGCCTTGCCCATACAGCCGACTCTGTCGAATCCTATCTCGATGCTGAAGGCGACTGGGAACTGAAATATCGCCGGATTCTCAGCGACATCAGCAGTGCGGACAGTTTCGCCTTTCTGCTGGAAAATCTCACGCAGGAACAGAAAATTGCTGTCAATGAACTGCATACCATTGTGCTCAAATATCCCGAACAGATGAAAGAAACTGAACGTCTGGAAGCCCTTCTGCAAACCGTTAGTGATTTGCAGGAAAATCTTGACAAGGGTTTTCAGGAAGCCGAGGAACTCGTTTCCACAATTGATAAGAAAGGACATTAATATGAGCAACTGGAGCGAAAAACGAAAACTAAAAAAGGAAATCAAAGTCTGTATGCAGACGATAGAGGAAATTGAACGAAAACGTTCCCGTTCGCAGTCTGCACTGGTGCAGGCGGTGTTGTTGCAGGAAACCCCTGATGAACGTGATGTTGAATGGTTCAACAAATACACAGGCGAAATCACCGCTTGTCGCAATCACATGACAGAACTGAAAAAAAAGCTGGATTCACTGGAATAGTTCTTGAAAACAACTTTTTGTATAATCGCATATTTCATTTATCGCCCGTATTCGTCATTATGCTAAAATTAAGCACATACAGATTGTATAAACAGGCGATTTTGACAATGCACTATTGACAAATGGTAATATTTCGTGTATAATAAATATACAAACTCAAGAACAAAAAAAATTAATTCCAAACATGCCGCTAGGCGGATGTTATATTGTTAAGAGGAAATTTTGAAAGGCGAAAGGTGATTATTATGACAGCTAAAACAAATAAAACTAACGGTTCAGCGAAAAAAAGGCTCATCCCGGCAGCCGCTATGCTCCTCGCTTCTGCTATGGCACTTTCCTCCTCCACTTATGCATGGTTCACCATGAGCAGAGAAGTGGAGGTTTCTAACATTCAGATGAGTGCAACCGTTCCTGAAGATATTCAGATTTCTCTCGGAACTATTGGCACTGCTTCTGGAACTATTAGTACTGGTGAAGCAGCTGCATCTCTTGCTAATGGTAAGGGTGTACTGTATGCTGGTACAGGTGAAGGGGCAAAGGCAGATAATGGTGCAGTTGTACCTCCTACAAATGATTGGGACTGGTCTAATCTTGCAGATATTAGTGAATATTATCAATTTGGTAAGTTAATCCCTGCTTCTTCCACAAATGGTGATGATATCTTCTTTACCCCTAATGCTAATGGCGTTGGTAAGACTATTGCAATTGGAGCAAAGTTCTATCAAGCAGCTGATAATCTTACTGGTCAAACAGAACAAAGCCTTGGAACAGGAAATACCAGAACAACTTCACTTGCTGCTACGCTTCATGCAGTAGATTCTAAAAATGGTGGTTATGTAAATGATACATGGTCGGCAGGTGGTACTAATAAGTATACAACGTCTACTGGTTGGGATAATACAAATGATGATGGATATTATGTTGATATTCCTGTTTGGCTTCGTACATCAAGTTCACAGGGTGCAGAACTTAGTGTGCAGGCTTATGTAAAACCGAGAAATGATAAACAGCAGGCAGGTAAGACCGCAAGTGAGGCTCTTTATCGTGCAGTCCGTGTTGCTATCATTGATGTGGGTAATCCTACCTCTGGTACAACATATGAAACATCAGGTACTACTAAGAACCTTATTCCGATTGCTGATGCATGGACGTTGAGTGAAAATGGTACTAACCCGGGTTCTTTAACCGCACAGGATAATCCGTTCAATCTCACAACTGATAATAATATTCTCAACTGGTATGGCAGAACTGTCGCTTCTGGTGCTTCTGATGCTACCGCTTTGACTGCAACAACTGGTGTGGGAGAAAATGCTAAAGCAGCAGTTGCAAGTATTGCTACAAATGTTCCGACCTATGGACCTGCTGTGATTTATAATGCAATTGATTCAACAGCTGCTAAACGTGTTGTTGCAAGTCTTACTGGACCTACATTAGATAGTGGTGGAGTTAAGACAAGTAATTATGGTGCTGCACACAAGATTGTTGTTCGTGTATGGCTCGAAGGTGAAGACCCTGATTGCTGGAATGAAACAGCAGGTCAGGACTGGTCTATCAATCTTAAGTTCAACAATGAGAAGACTGCTGCCCTTTCTGGATATGGTGGTGATGACCTTTCTGGTGTAAATGAAGGTACAGCTCCGAAACAGCAGCCTGCACAGGGCGGCTAATCCCCAAATATAAACCAAATAATTAAACGGCTACACTTCCCCCTCCCTCATCGGAGGGGGATTTTCAACCCCACAAAACTACTG
>JAFRMZ010000166.1 GCA_017430465.1 Oscillospiraceae bacterium | reverse complement strand
TTTTCGGCTTCATAGTCGGGCACGGCAGTGAGCAGGGCTTTCTGATAGGCAAGTTCAGCCTCCTGCAAAGCACTTTCTGCGGCTTTGATTTCTTCGCTGTTATCTTCGGCATCGAGGGAGAAAAGCTTGTCACCGGCCTTGACCTCATCGCCGGCCTTGACATAGACGTTTGCGACAACACGTTTTCCGTCAGCAGTGACATCATAATTCTGATTGGCTGTCACTGTTCCCGAACCTCTGATTTTTTCCGTAATTGTTCCGTAGCTTGCATACTGCGCCGAAACGGTCGGCAGACTGTAATTCAGAATCGTATTGGAAAAAAACGTCAGCAACAGTAAAATCACTAAAAAAATAATCAGGAGTGTTTTAATGCGTTCTCTGCGCTTGGCACTTTTATTCTGTTCTTCCATAGAAATTATCATCCTTTCACACCGCCGGAGTAAGTAATACCCTCGACAAGATATTCTTCACCATACAGGAACATCAGCAGAGCCGGAATCATGTAGACGACCGCTACAGCAAAGGCAAGGCCGACATCGCCCTTATTAATCTGCGACAGAAATACAGAAAGCGGATACTGTTCCTGATTGTTCAATAAAATCAAAGGCTGTTCGACCATATTCCAGTAGTCGATAAATACCAGAAGCCCGACTGACAGCATAGCACTCCGGCACAGCGGAAGGCAAATATGCCAGAAAATCTGAAATTCTCCTGCCCCGTCCAGTCTGGCGGCTTCAAAATAGGCTTTTGGAATTCTTCTCATGACTTTCGTTAATAAATACACGCTGAACGGCGAAAAAATTCCCGGCAGAATAATCGCCCATCTTGTATTTAAAATCCCCAGATATTCCGATACCAGATAATTCGGCACAAGTGTCACCTGATACGGCATCAGCATCAGAATAATATAGCTGAAAAAGATAATCTCACGTATTTTTCCTCGGTATCGTGAAAACCCATAGGCAGTGACCGAGGCTAACAGCACCTGAAAAATGGTAATCGGCACAACAAGAATCACCGAATTCCAGAATTTCAGCAAATAATCCGGACTCTTGAACAATACTGCGGCATACTGCTGAAAGCTGACCATATCCGGAAGAAATTTCAGATTCAGTTCTTCCGAAATATAATTTTTCTTATCTGCGCCGGCACTTTCAATCATTGCGCCGTAATTGGTATTGATTTCTTTTTCCGTCATGAACGAATTACTGATTGTCAGCACGGTAGGCAGAATAAACAATATCGCCGAGACTGCCGAAATCAGGAACAAAAGCCATGTAACAAAATTCTGTTTTACTTTCTGGCTCATTCTTCCACATCCTCTCCGTACTTGCGCTCTATCAGATACATAATCCCGATGATGATAACCATTACTATTGAGAGAAGCACTGCCGCACTGGATAATTTCTGATAATCCAGCGACTTGAATGTATTATTCATAAAATGCTGTAGCAAATACATACTTTCATAGGGATAATCTCCCGTTAGCAAATACACCTCACGGAACATCTTGAATGAACTGATAATCGACAAAATCGTGACAAATAAAATTGTCGGTGACAAGTATCTTAACTTGATATGCAGAAACTGATAAAAATCACTTGCGCCTTCCAGCTCGGCAACTTCCAGAATATCTGTCGGGATGCCGGCAATTGCGGACATGAACAATATCATATTATAGCCCAGTGTCTTCCAGAGAAACATCACTGTCAGCACCATGTATGACCATTCTGTCTTGAGCCAGTCGACTGGTTCAGCTCCGAACAGAGCCGTTATCTGATTCAGTGTTCCGTGATAATGGAATATCACCTGCCAGACCAGCACAACAGAAGCTATCGGCACCATCAGCGGACATAAGAAACATGACCTAATCCAACTTTTTCCCGGAATTTTAGAATTCAGTCCGAACGCCATCGCCAGTGAAAGTACTACCGATAACGGCACGGCTATAGCTGAAAAAATTCCGGTATTTTTTGCCGCCTGCAAAAATGCTGCATTTTTGAACAGTTTCTGATAATTTTCAAATCCGACAAATTCTGCAAATACCGGATTATTCAGCACGGAATAATATATCACCACGCAGAACGGTATGACAAAGAAAATCAGCACACCTGTCAGACTTGGAATCAGCCAGCTCCAGTTCTGCAATGTCCTGATAAATTTCTTTTGCAATTGCATCTACCTCCCATAATTTGATTTTTTCTCTAACTGTACTATTCATAATAGCACACCAAACCACATTTGTCAATAGTCTTAAATGATTCTTAATGAAATCTTACATTTTTGTGATTTTTCTGAAATCCATCTTTCACTTAATAAGACAATTCCGCCTGCTGAAATATGACAGCATTTTTCAAAATCGGCAGAATATACAAATTACAGAGAAATTTCAAAAAATATTTTTCATAAAATCTATTGACAAATTATGCATTTTGTGCTATAATAATATTCGTTATGAATTTTATATTTCTATGCCGCCGTGGTGGAATTGGCAGACACAAGGGACTTAAAATCCCTCGGAGTAAAATCCGTACCGGTTCAAGTCCGGTCGGCGGCACTGATAAAAGCAGATTTCTTAAGTGAGAAATCTGCTTTTTTGTAAATGTATTTTATAAATTAAAATCCATACTGTTTAGTTGGCATGTATTCTTGATGTTTTACTAAAAATCGAAAGGCGGTCTTTATCATGGACATTATGGACATTTTTGATAGGTTTGATTATAGTCTTAGTCATTTGGCATTTATCAGGAAGAAAAAAGGAATTTCTCAGCAGGAGCTTGGTGATTTTTTAGGCGTTTCTCAAAGTACAATTTCAAGCTGGGAAAATGGGGGATATAGCGATTTGGACTTAAAAATAATAAAGAAACTAGTAGATTATTTTTCTGTTCCTTCTTGGTTTTTTTAAGAAAAACAACAGAAGAAAAACTTGAACTTTACTTTGCCAAAGAACTTATTAAAAAAAATGTGGATTGGTATGCAGTTGGAGATGTTCTAGACTATGTATTAAAGGAGGCGGCAGAAAAGGAAAATTCAGATGTTACTCTTTATGAATTTCTTGCACTTATGGTGAGTGGTCTTAATGACCGTGGACGCCAAGAATTATTCAAAAGAGCAAATGAACTCTCCAGACTTGAAGAATATAAAGAAAAATAACAATTTATGTAAAAAAGCATCGGCAGAAAGTCTGCATAAATGATTGACATAGTTATTATACCACATTTATGAGCCGCTGACAAGCTGTTATTCGCATTTTTATGCTGACTTTTTTCCCAGAACGTAGCAGATAATCTCTACTTTGGCGACTTTGATGCATCTGCCGCAGGGAATCGTCTGGATTTTGCCTTCATGAATCAAATCATATACTTTCTTGATACAAACTCCCAGCATCCGGCTGATGTCCGCAGGGGTGACAACATCCGGATAATTTGTAAACAGCATCTTATAAGCTTTATTAATAGTCATATTATCGTATTGCATTGAAAACACCTCTGTTTCAGAATTATTCTTTTTCAAGATTGTGATATTCGTCAAGCAGTCTGCAAAGTTCTTTTTCTTCCGTATTGATGTAATCTTTTGCGAACTGTTCTGCTTCTTCCGGATTATTTTTCAGAATCTCGAACCCCTCAGCAAGCGTAAAGCAGTCAATCACAGTTGTCCTGTCCATGCTGTCAAGAATCTGAATCAGGAATCCGGCTTGGAGCACTGATTCTCCGGATGCAGTTACCCTGATGACTTCTTTCGGAATGATTTCTATATAAAATCCCTTATATCTCATTCATTGCCCCTCATATCATGCGCATCTGAAATCCGCTGATTTCTTCTGTTTCCTCATCATGTTCTTTTTTCAGGGAATTGTTTACCGCCTGATTCAGAAATGCTGTATCCAGACCATTTTCACGGTAGCCCTGCATGATAGTGTTCAGATAGCCGATGTTCGGTGCTGAAATCTGTCCTCTGTTCATGACATAAGCCATTCCGGTGATTTTCCGACCATTCAGTTCGGTTTCATATTCTTCTTTCCGATACAGATTGGGAAAGCCTTCGTAGCAGTCCAGAGATTTTTCATCCTGCGGAGAAATCTCCCAGAGCAGAACCGGTACGGATGCACCTTTCTTCGGTACAATAGTCGCCACACCTCTGAACTCTAATTCATAATCCCGGAGCATGGCTGTTCCCAGAACTCTGGAATCCGGACAGCGGTATTTCATCTGTTCCAGATTCAGATTGCTGCCATAAGCGATATATACTTTATTTTTCAACCTATCACGCACCTTTCGCTACATATTCATCTCTATGGATTCTGTTTCTTCAGAAATGCCCTCAGAATCGCTCACAGAGCCGTTTGAAATCTCATCGGGTACTTCTGCGGATTCTTCTTTCCGGCTGGACACGGTGGCTTCTGCCTGCTTACGGGCGGCGATTCGTTTCTGTTTCAGACGTTCACGCTGTACAATGGCATCTTCCGGATGCCGCCATGCAATATTGCCGGTCAAATGCTTGAGCAGATGCATCCGGCAGTTCTTGAACTCATCCCCAATCAGTCCAAGATTCAGAAGCCACACTCGGAAAGAATATCTCATGTTGTCACTGTGACTTTTATGAGGCAGACAATATTTTTTCGTCATCGCCGCATTGTTGATGGCGAGAGCCAGTACAATCTGCGCCCTGACCTCTCCGGCATGGAGCGAGGCATTACAGGCACGAATTTCATAGTGACCATGCTGAAAGAAACTATGCAGATTCAAGGCATGATACCGTGTTTCTGAGTAGTGGGTATACTGCTCGCTCATATCGCCTTCATACCAGAGCCATTTAATATCATCCATTGTTCTGGGTTTACTCTGATTGATTTTTCTCACGAATTCAGCATCTGACTTATGGCAGTACCCCTCCCGTGCAGAAGATACCTGAAGTGCATCCCACAGAAAGTCCTCTTTGCTGGCAAAGATATTCACCAGATTCCGTATCTGTTCCGGAGTGTAGTCATCTGCTGAAATATGAATATGTGTTCCGCACATATATTCCGGTCCGCAGATTCCGCCTGCTTTCCGAAGTGTCCGGATGACTTCCTGCAACAGCGGAATATCCTCATATTCCAGAACCGGAGAATTCAGCTCCACGCTGTAAGTCCAGCCTGCGCTGTTCCCCTGCGAATCCACACGCTGAATACTTCCGTCATAAACAAAATCCCATTTTCTGCCATGACTGTCTCTTACAGAATATTTGTCATAGCTTCCGCCGGAATGTTCCGGTTCAGTTCCGAACAGTTTCCCGACTGCTTTCGCCGCCTGACATCTGGTCAGTCCAGTCATCTCGATTTCGATGCCGAATCTTCTTGTTTTGATTCCGTCAAAATTTCCTGCCAATCCATCACCCCTTAATCAAAGAACAGTCCGCCGAAACAGACTGTTCTGATAAATTTATGAAACTGACATTCAGATTCTGATATATCTCCTGAATACTGCTGATTTTTATCATGTGATTCACCTCTCTTTTCTCACCAGTATACCACAATCGGCTGAGAAATGGAATCATCATAATCAATAAAATTTTCATTCAAGATTTGTATAGTTTATCTTTCTGTCAGCCTGACCAGCTGCAACGCAAAGACAGACCGCCATTGCACCGACTGTTCCGCCGACCATACACCCAATTAAAACCTGCATCATGCATCACTCCTCTGCTGACTGATTTTTATATCAACTGCCTCCTGCTGTTATGATATGCCAGAATCGTTTGATTTCTTCGATATTTTCAGTTCTGTTTTTAATTGGCAGAGATTCCAGAACCGTATTTCTGTATCTTTTCCGGCTCTGCCTGTCGCTGCTGCATTCAACTTCGTTCCTCTCGATTGAAAGCAGTTCCGGATATTTTCCGTCTTTTCCTCTCCGGCTGTTCTTTTCGTGATTCAGTCTGCTGTAATAGTCATGATGCTCTGCCTGCGTGCATTCCAGCGCAT
>JAFRMZ010000165.1 GCA_017430465.1 Oscillospiraceae bacterium | reverse complement strand
TTCGTCGCTGGTATCTGATGTTTCAAAATGAAGAAGAAATCAAAACTTCAGTAGGATACAGCAGAAGTGCGATTTACAGCCATCGTCGCAATGGGCTGGAACATCTTGAAAAGTTTGGACTGGATTGGACAGATTTGGACTGAAAAACACTTGACATTCTTGAAAAAATGTGCTATCATAGATAATAGAAAATTAGATACACAAAAAGCCTTTGCAGAGAAATCTGTGAGGGCTTTCTTTATGCCTGAAAGGAGTTTATCTATGCTTGCAAAGAAAGTTATGAGAAACGGCACTGACATCGACAACCGCATCATCGAACAGGTTACCATGCACCATCTCTGGAAAGAACTGTACGATACAGTTTCCTATTCTCCTGCACTTCACAGTCTTGTGGAGGACATTCTGGAAAACAAGGAAACGGAACTGCGTGAACTCATCCGCATGAAAGACAGTTTGGAAAGCATTGTCATGGCAATCAACAACTGCGACCAGAGAGAAATCCTCCGCCTGCGTTACTTTGACAATCTGCCGTGGGACTGTGTCGCTGAACAGCTTGATACAGATGACATTGACTGGGTAAAGCACCAGCACCGCAAGGCTCTGAAGAAGATTCATGTGGAGTATACCTGCTGTTGTGACTGTGACGGAGATGACTTCGATGCCGATGAAGAGTAAGAAACCCTGCAAGCACCCAGGCTGTCCTAACCTGACTGACGGCTTGTACTGCGAACAGCATAAACATTTGTATCCTAACAGAGCATCAGCGTTCAGGCGTGGCTACGGAAGCAAGTGGCAGCGTGTCAGCAAAGCATATCTGAGAAAGTATCCGCTGTGTGTGAAGTGTTTAGCCAAAGGCAGATACGTTCAGGCTACTGTGGTTGACCATCGAATTCCGCATCGTGGCAATTATGAACTGATGTGGAGCGAATCAAATTGGCAGGCACTCTGCAAGCCATGTCATGACAGCAAGACAGGCAGTGAGGACAGCACTCCGGAATACCGCTATTGATGGGGATTTCTTTGAATCATGACCGCCGGGGGATTGATTTTCTCTGAAATCAAATCTTGGAAAGACCGGGGTCCAAAGTTTTACAGAAAAATCGGTATTCAAACGGCCTATTGACCTATTAAATTAAATTTTCTGAAAGTATAAATTTTTTGGATGTTTACGGAAAATTTATACTTTTTTTGTGCCTCTGCGATATTACGCAGAGATTTGATATTTTATTAAAAAAATTCAAAGGGAGGAGGAATTCAAACGTGGCGAAAGACGGTACAAACCGTGGCGGGGCAAGACCCGGAGCAGGCAGACCCCGAAAAGCCCTGACTGAAAAAATCAGTGAGGGAAAACGTGCAGAAGTCATGATGCAGCCTGCGGAACTGAAAGCCTCTGACATTCCTCCCGTGAAAGAATTTATGACCATGATTCAGCGTGACGGCACAAAGCTGTATGCGGAAGAAGTCTATAAAAACGTCTATGAGTGGCTCAAAGCCCGTGGCTGTGCGGAACTCGTCAGCGAATACCTGATAGAGCAGTATGCCATGACCGTTTCGAGGTGGATTCACTGCGAGGAGGTAATTTCAAAAACGGGCTATATTGCGAAACATCCGACAACTTCTGCTCCGATTGCATCGCCTTACGTTGCAATGAGTCAGTCATATCTGAAACAGGCAAATATCTGCTGGAATCAGATTTTTACAATTGTCCGTGAGAACTGCTCCACCGAATTTCAGGGAAATCCGCAGGACGACCTGATGGAACAGCTTCTCCGCAGAAAGTGAGGAAATTATGAAATCAAATACAGATTATGTTTTTTGGAGAGAACTCAAAGACGGCAGACCTTACCTGACAAAACAGCAGTACCGCACTTTAAAGGGTCAGGCTGTTAAAGGAAACGTCATGGATGCAAGAAAAGGTCTGCAAAGAATTTTACACAGAAAGAACGGGAGATAAAATGTACACTTTACGAGAAATGATTCATAAATTCAAATTCTATAAAAAACTGAATATGCTGACAGCACATCAGTTTCAAATACTACGGAAACAAGCCGTTTCAGGAGATATTGACGGTGCAGAACGGCAGTTTCAGAAAATGATAGGCAGGGTGAAACTGTATGACTAAAACGACTACCGATTTTAAACTTGTCGACATCAACAAGCTGATTCCCTATGTGAACAATGCCAGAACACACAGCAAGGAGCAGATTCAGAAATTGCGCTCTTCCCTGCGTGAATTTGGTTTTGTCAATCCGGTGATTATCGACAAGGAATACAACGTGATTGCAGGTCACGGCAGAATCGCTGCTGCCAAGGAAGAAGGCATTCAGCAAGTGCCGTGCGTGTATGTCGATTATCTGACGGAGGCACAGAAAAAAGCCTATATACTGGCGGATAACCGAATGGCTCTCGATGCCGGATGGGACGATGAGCTTTTAGCAGTCGAAATGGAAGAACTGCAAAACCTCGGCTTTGATTTAGGTCTGACAGGCTTTGATGAAAAAGAACTTGCTGACCTGTTCGCTACCGATGAAGAAGCAGAAGATGACGGGTTCGATGTAGACAAGGCACTCGAAAAGGAAGCATTTGTTCAGACAGGTGATTTGTGGCTGCTCGGCAGACACAGACTGCTCTGCGGAGATGCCACCAAGCCGGAAGATGTCCGTACTGTTCTTGACGGAAAAAAGGCGAATATCTGTATTACTGACCCGCCTTACAATTGTGCCTACAAAGGCGGCACAGGCATGACGATTCAGAATGATAGCTGGTCAGATTCTGAAAAATTCTATCAGTTTCTGCTCGATGCATTTAAAAATATCTATGCCAGTCTTGCCGACGGCGGTGCATTTTACTGCTTTCATTCAGATGCAGAAAAATGTAACTTTTTTAATGCCACGGTCAATGCCGGATTCCATTATTCCACGACCTGCATCTGGGTAAAAGATACACTGGTGATTGGACGAATGGATTTTCAGATGCGGCATGAGCCTGTGATTTATGCTTTCAAGGATACTGCAAAACATAAATTCTATGGAGACCGCAAGCAGACTACCGTATGGGAGTTTCCGAGACCAAAGAAATCAAAACTGCATCCGACTATGAAAACCATTCCGCTGATTGCCTATCCGATGGGGTTGTCTTCACAGGAAAACGGCATCGTTCTTGATGTATTCGGAGGTTCAGGCACAACGCTCATGGCGGCAGAACGGCTCAACCGTATCTGCTGTACTACGGAACTTGACCCGAAATATGCATCTGCCATTGTCCGCAGATATATTGCCGCAGTGCAGAGTACAGACGATGTGTATGTTATCCGGAACGGAGAAAAACTTCCCTGCACGGAGGTATATACACCTACCGAAGAGGATATGGCTTTTCAGGAAGACAGAGTCAACAGCTGATTTAGAAAGTGAGAGGTAATGAAAATGGATAATGTTAATCACCCAAGCTACTACACTGACGGAAAAATAGAAGTAATTGAATTTATCGAAGACAAAAATTTTGGCTATTGCCTTGGGAATGCCATCAAATACATTTCCCGTTCCGGAAAAAAGAGCAAAGAAACTGAAATTCAGGACTTGCAGAAAGCAATCTGGTACATTAACCGCAGGATTCAGGAATTAAGCAAACAGCAGAAATCAATCAACAATGAAACCGACAAACTTGAAAATGAGGAGGACGGCGATGAAAAACTTAACACTGGGTAGTCTGTTCTCCGGTTCAGGCGGATTTGAACTTGCCGGAATTTTGGCTGGAATTACGCCCATTTGGAATTCTGAAATTGAACCGTACCCGATTCTTGTCACGCATAACCGATTGCCTAATGTACAGCATTTCGGTGATGTCAGCAAGCTGAACGGTGCGGCACTTCCTCCGGTTGATGTGGTGACATTTGGAAGTCCGTGTCAGGATATGTCAGTTGCCGGAAAAAGAAACGGTCTGGACGGTTCACGTTCAGGGCTGTTTCACGAAGCAGTCAGAATCATCAGAGAAATGAGGTGTGCAACAAATGGCGAATATCCGAGATTTATCGTGTGGGAAAATGTTGAGGGTGCATATTCCTCCAACAACGGAGAGGACTTCCGCACAGTCCTCGAAGAAATCTGCCAAATCAAAGAATCAGATATATTTATTCCTCGACCTCCGGACAAATGGACAAAATCAGGCGAAATCATGGGAGAAAATTTCTCTGTCGCATGGCGAATGCTGGACGCACAATATTTCGGAGTTCCCCAGCGAAGAAAACGCATCTATCTTGTCGCAGATTTTGATGGACAACGTGCCGGAAACATACTATTTGAGTCAGAAGGCTTGTCTGGGTATTCTGCGGAGAGCGTCAGAACGTGGCAAAGAACTGCCTTCCGTGCTGAAAAAAGCACTCGAACAGCAGGCGAAAACATCTGCTTGTGCGACCAAGGCGGAGAACGGATAGACGTTCTGAACGATAAAACAGCTACGCTCCGTGCCGAAGCACATCATCCGCCGTGTGTATTGGAATCAGCAGGATTCTGCACGGAACATTCCGCAAAATCAAGAAGTATCGGCTATGAATCGGAAAAATCGCCTACGCTCCGTGCAGGTGTCGTTCCTGCGACTATTACACTCGAAAATCACCCTGCTGATTCTCGTATCAAAATTTCTGATGATAATATTTGTCAGACTTTAACCAGTCGCTGTGGCACTGGCGGAGGAAATGTGCCTTTGCTGATGGAAACTCCGAAAGTTTACGGAATCTGTGCAAAGCACAGCAATGCGATGCTTTCCGACAATCCGCACAGTGGTTTTTATGAAGCGGAAACTTCACGGACACTCGATACTTCCAATCAGTCGCCTGTAAAAAATCAGGGCGGTATGGTTGTAATTGAGGGCAACGGCTCAAGACCGTCACATCAGGGAAACGGCTATAAAGAGAGCGAAATCATGTACACGCTCAATACCGTGGAAGTTCCTGCTGTGGCAATGGCTGAATCGACTTTTTCGATTTCAAGGGACAATCATTTTTCTGTTTCGGAAGATGTCGCAGGGACTGCCGTTGCAAGAGGTCCTGCAACAGTCGTCCACTCCAACGGAGAGCATTATTCTAC
>JAFRMZ010000164.1 GCA_017430465.1 Oscillospiraceae bacterium | reverse complement strand
GTAGGGAGTTCCATACCTTCCGGCAGTACGATTTCACCGTTTTCATCAGTAGGAAGTTCCATCTGACCTCCGCCGAAACCGCCCATCTGGCCGCCTCCCATGCGTCCGCCTCCGCCCATCATGCCTTTTGCAGTGCCAATGAAGCTGACAGAATCATCAAGTGTAACAGAACCGGATTCTGTACCGTCATTCTGATAAGAACCTGTAGTATACAGGCCGTTTTCATGGCTTGCAGTGGATGTGCCGTTCAGATAGAGGGTGTACGTCTTTCCGGATTCGAGCGTATCACTGCTGAATATGACAGAATTAAACTGTTTTGAAGGCGCAAAGCTGACAATTTCATTTCCGTCATCATCGCAGATAGTGACAAGTGTATCTGCTGTCTGATAGTTATCGAGTGTAATCACAATTGTATTTTGAGAAGCATCATCCGGATATTCAGCCATGCCGGAGCTTCCGACTGCCATCAGGAAACCGCCGGTCAAAGCGATGCCGTTATTGGAATCGAGTGCGCCGTTTCCGTCATTGGTAGGGCCGTCTACGATGACAGTGCCTCCGCTGATAGTCATAGCACCATTGGAATCGAGGCCGTCACCGTCAGCATTGACATGGACATAACCGCCGGAGATTTCGAGACTGCAATTAACGGCATTTCCCATAGCACCCTGCTGAGAACCGTCACTTGCATTGAAGCCGTCATCAGAAGAAGTCAGATTGATTGTACCGCCGGAAATCAGAATATCAGAAGCTTCGATACCTTCATAAGATTGCGTGATGTTCACGATACCGCCGGAGACAGTCAAATCAGCATCGGCATGGAGAGCCTTGTCACCTGCGGTGATGTTGAATTCACCGCCCGTGATGTACAGGTTGTTATTGGAGTGAAGTGTATCATCAGCGGTATTGAATTTGAAAGAACCGCCGGAGATATAAAGGATTGAACCAGCTTTGATGCCTTTGATACTGATAGTATCTTCTTCTGTTGATTCAGCAGAATCTGCATTTACAGATGTATCACCGGAATTCATATCGGAAGGCGCACCGCCGGCAGGCATATCCGCAGGTGCATCACTGGAATTCATATCGGAAGACGTACCGCCGGCAGGCATATCCGCAGGTGTAGAGTTATCAGAATTCTGCATATCCCATCCGCCTCGGCCACCGCCGAATCCGCCGCCGCCCATCATACCGCCGAAATCATCATGTTTTTGTTCAGCGTTGACAGCACCTCCGCCGGATGTGATGTCAAAATCACCATCTTCAATAATGAGTTCAGATTCTGCCTGCATACCATCTTCTTCGGCGTTGATGGTGAAGTTTCCGGTGCGGATGTAGATAAAGCCCATACCTTCGTCAGTAGTATTGCTGGCTTTCAGACCGTCTCCGCCGGATGTGATATTGAATGTGCCGTCATAAACAGCGATATAGTCCTTGCCCTTGATGCCCGTACCAACGGAGTTGACTGTGATATTTCCGGCAGTCACGGCTAAATCATCTTTGCAGGAGATGCCTTCATCTTCGTTGCCGTTAACAGTTAAAGAGCCTGTTCCGTTGATGGTCAAACTGTCAGAACTGTAGATAGCTGCACCGCTAGTGGTTTCATCAGAATAGCCCGTGCCGTCAGAAACGGTATTTTCTGAACCATCTGCAAGCGTGATGAAAACTTTCTTAGCGTTTTCAATATAAATTGCTGAACCTGTTGAGCAGGCAATATCAGCATTATTCAGAACAAGCTGAATTTTGCCTTCGGTATTGATGCGAATCTGTCCGTCTTTGAGTGTGCCGGTCAGTTCATAAACACCCTCAGCACTGATATTCAGAACAGAATCAGTCACTTCATCAAGATTAATTGTAGATGTAATTTCATAATCGGTTCTCAGGTCACGTTCGGTGAACAGACTGCTAATGTCTGTTGAATAGGGAACATCTTCAGCAGAAAGATTGCTGACCGGCGAAGCACTGACAGCATCGGTATTATCGGAGCTGTTATCCGCAAGACTGGCGGTCAGTTCAGTAGTGAGTTCTTCAGAAGTTTCTGCAAGGGAAGAAGTATCTTCCTGAGATTTGCTGACTTCTGCGGAATTGAGATTGCATCCTGTCATAAGAAGCATGAAAGAAATCGCTGCTGCGAACATGCTGTTTAATTTTTTCTTCTGATTTGTCATAAAAAATACACCGCTTTCTTAAAATTGCCCAATTCCGTAAATAAAGTTTTATTTCTGTTTCTCTATGTTTTGTATTATACAGGGTGAATATGTTAATTCTGTGATAATTTGCAAAAAGCAAAGTTAAAAGCGGAAAAAAATTATATTATGAAACGGTGTTCCAGACAGGGTCTTCACCTGAACCCTTAGCGGCAGCATATTTCAGGACAGAGGCGGCATCGGAAGCATCCAGAACAGAATTTTCCTTGCCTTCGCCATCAATATCGGCAAGGAAGAAAGCGAACTGTTCAGCAGTGGCATCAGAACCATCTGTCAGGGAAGCAGTTCTGCCTGAACCTTGTGAAGCGGCATATTTCAGAATCAGAGAGGCATCCGAGGCATTGACAACACCGTTACAGTCGGCATCTCCTTTCAGGCCGATGCGGTATTCCAGAGAAGCTTCTTCGCCCTGACTGTTCCGGACAGAAAGGCCGTCCAGTGCAAGGCCGGAACGCAGAATTCTGACGGGTTCATTCATGTCGATGTCAGCAGGAGAACCGGCTTCAAAAATTTCAAGCAGATTTTCCGTCCGGACAGACAGAGTATCTCCGCCGTAAAGCAGATTAGTTTCTTCCGGAAAATCCTGTATCGAAAACGGTGTTTCATCATGCGCATAGCGGAATACCGGAGCAATATCGGATTCTGTCTGCGGATTGGTATCTGCAACAATGATTTCGGCATTATATAATGCAGGAATGAAGTTAGAATAGATGCTTTTGTAGTAAGTCGGATTTTCTTCATCTGGAATGCTGTCATCACTGGTGATATAGGTCGAGCCGTTATTCATGGCTTCGCTGGTGACAAAGTTTACCGGATAGATTCCGGCAGGAGTATCGGGAGAGAGTACCATGTTGAATTCCAGAAAACTATAAGAATCAGAAGCGTTTCCGAAAAATTTGGCAGTGAAACAGGTGCTTCCGTCTTCGTTGGTGTTGCCGTAGTCATAAGCCCATGTGGAAATAAACTGATTTTCACGGATGTTAGTCATAAAAGAAGAACAGGCGGGCTCATACTTGCCGGACATGTTGATTCTTCCGAAACAGTACGGACAGAATTTGCTTGAATAAGTAATGCCGTCTGTATGGGTGAATTCCTGCGCAGTGGAATAGGCATAATTACTCGGATTGACAAAGCCGTCTTTGGTAAAATTAACAAATTCAGAATTTGATTCCAAAACTGCCGAAACATAAGAAATATCAACAATATCGGGGTCTGTCTCGAAAAAAATGCCGAAATGCAGAGATGTACCATTTCGGGCATCTTCAGGGCTGATATAGATTTTGTGTACATTGTCTTCCGGAATATAACCGCCGTCCATCGCTCTGAGGCTGACAGCGACTTCTTCGGGACTGCTATAGGAGGCATGAGCCGGCAGACTTGTCAGGCAGGAAAGTCCTGTCAGCAGAGCCATACCTTTGCAGAATGCAGAATTCATAAAAAATAACCTCTTTTCTGAGTTTTTAATATATCATTATTATAGCATGGGAAAAATGAAATGTCAATGTCAGAAATTTTCCCATCATAAAAAATCATTCCTGAATTATGACAGACATAATTCAGGAATGACTTAATGAAAGGAGTAGCCCTATGAAATTAAAACCATAGTTATTATAACATATTTTTTTTAAAATGTCAAGAGATTTTTATGATTTTTTTAAAATAATTGACAAATATATTATAATATGATATAATAAAGCAGATTTTTTAAAATTTATATCAGGAGGGATTTTATGCAGTTTCCGGAGTTGATTTGTATTTTTCATCTGCTGACAGGGCTTTATTGTCCGGCCTGCGGAGGCACAAGAAGTATGAAAGCACTGTTCCACGGACAGTTTCTACTTGCAGTGCATGAAAATCCGGCTTCACCCGCAATTGTATTACTGCTTCTGCTCTGGAGTGCTGAACAGATAAGTCAAAAAATCAGAAAGCCTGTCCGGCTGTTTCCCCGAAACGGTATCTTCTGGAAAGTTCTGCTGATACTCTGGCTGATTTGGGCTGTTCTCCGGAATCTGATTCCTGCACTTCAGCCGTATACATAAAAATCCCGCCGGAATTGTCCGGCAGGATTTGACATTTATATTTTATCAGAAGAAATTACTTCGGCTTCAACTGGTTCGGGTTTGAGAATTTTTGTTCCGCAGTATGGACAGAAATTTTGATTCTCATTGACATATTTTCCGCACTTGGGGCAGAATAAAGCAGTATCCATCGAACTGAGCTCGGCACGGGCGGCGGCAATCTGCGCACGGGCATCGGCAATTTCCTGCATAAAAGGCGCAAAATCAGGGTCACTGCGGTTTCCGTAGAGCTTTTCATATTTCTGACCAATGGCGATATAGGCATCTTTCAGCTTGTTTTCTGCTTTACGGATGTTGTTCTGTACACGGACTTTTTCAGTCACCTTTCGGGAACTGTCCACGGCGTTTCTTGTGAGTTTTCCGGCGGAATCCTTCATTTCCGAGCCAAATTGTATTAATTTGGATTTGAGTTCGTTCGTGTCCATAAAATACCTCCTGTATTAAGTAAAATTTTTAAAATAAATCATACAGATTTATTGCGGATATACGGATTTCTGAATCATATCATGAATTTCAGGAATCTGACAGAATTCCAGCATCTGGGCTTCTGATGTCCGGAACACAAGCACAATGCTGGTGCTGTCGAGTTCTTCTTCGGCGTTGCGGAGCTCTGCTTCAGGGTCAAAGGCATTCAGAAACAGTTCCGCCGCACGGACAGCATCCGGATGACTGGTGCAAAGCTGGTTATCAAGAAAAATTTCCTGCCGATATTGCAGTTCTTCCGTAAGCCGGCAGACAATCTTGATTTTATGATTTTGTAGTTCTTCCTGCATGAAATTTTCTCCTTATAAAACGGAATATCTGAAAACAGAGGAATCCGCAGAGTGCACCGGCATAGTTCAGAATCAGGTCGTCAATGTCACATGCGCCAAGAAGTGTGAAAACCTGCGTGATTTCCACACAGCAAATCATCAGAATCAAAACTGCCGAACACCGGAACAGATTCCGCTGTTTCGGAAAGAAATACGGCAGAAAAATTCCCATCGGGAAAAATAAAATCAGATTTCCGGTCAGATTGACAAAAGCATGACGGCGAAGCGGATTGGATTTTTTCAGTCTGGATGCGTAAAGCAGAATTGTCCGGAACGGTATCGGCTGAATGTGCTGTTTTACCTGTTTCCAGTAGGGAATGTTCACAACTCGGTGAAAACGTGAGGATTCACCATGAAGCAGACGTTCTCCAAGCACCAGATACAGAACACCCACCAGATAACAAAGAAACAGCAATATCATCAGAAACAGGAAAAAATAATTTCTTTTTTCCGGAACGCCGTCTGGCACAGAACTGTTTTTATTGTATGCAGATTTACTTGAATCGGTTCTGCGTTTCGTCATAAAAATAGCCGATTCCGGCAAGCTTATTGGTAATTTCCTGCATATCACAGTCATTGGATTTGCAGAATTCTTCCAGCGATGGATAAAAATCCCTTAGCTGCGTATTCAGATAACTGACCAGAATAGCAGGGTCTTTGGGAAGTGTCATAAACTGTTCGCTCCTTTTCTTTTTTTATTATTATAATCTATAAAAACAGTTTTGTCAAGTTTTTTCCTGATTTGAGAAGTTTTTTTAAAAATAGAAAAAATTTGCAAATTCCTCTTGCAAAATCTTCCGGAATAGTGTATAATAAAAAAGCAGGCTGTTGTCTGTAACCAAATCGCCGGAATCCGGCAAATTTATGTGAAAGGATGTCATAATTATGGCAGGTTTGAACAAAGTAACTGTAGAAGATATTGAAGTAAAGGGCAAAAAAGTCCTCGTCAGAGTGGATTTCAACGTTCCGCTGAAGGACGGCGTTATCACAGATGATAACAGAATTCAGGCTGCTCTGCCTACTATCAATAAGCTGACTGAAAACGGCGCAAAGGTTGTCCTCTGCTCTCATCTGGGCAAGCCGAAGAACGGTCCGGAAGATAAATTCTCCCTCGCTCCCGCTGCTGCAAGACTGGCTGAACTCGTTTCTGCTAAAGTCACATTCGCTAAGGATGATACTGTTGTCGGCGAAAATGCTAAGAAGGCTGTCGCTGAAATGAATGACGGCGATATTGTCGTTCTCGAAAATACAAGATTCCGTGGTGCAGAAGAAACCAAAAACGGCGAAGATTTCTCCAAAGAACTCGCTGCTCTCGTAGATAATCAGATTTTTGTAATGGATGCTTTCGGTTCTGCTCACAGAGCACATGCTTCTACTGCAGGTGTCACTAAGTTTGTAGAACAGACTGCTGTCGGCTATCTGATGCAGAAGGAAATCCAGTACCTCGGCAATGCTGTAGAAGAACCGGTTCGTCCGTTCGTTGCTATCCTCGGCGGTGCAAAGGTTGCTGACAAACTGAATGTTATCTCCAATCTGCTCGAAAAGTGCGATACTCTGATTATCGGCGGCGGTATGGCTTACACCTTTATCAAGGCTCAGGGTGGTGCAATCGGTAATTCCCTCGTGGATGATGAAAAGCTCGACTACTGCAAGGAAATGCTCGCTAAGGCTGAACAGCTCGGCAAAAAGCTTCTGCTCCCTGTAGATACTGCTGTTGCTTCTGAATTCCCGAACCCGATTGATGCTGAAATCGCAGTGGAAACTGTTACCGCAGGCGAAATTCCGGCTGACAAGATGGGTCTGGACATCGGCGAAAAGACACAGGCTCTCTTTGCAGATGCTGTCAAGTCCGCTAAGACTGTTGTATGGAACGGCCCGATGGGCGTATTTGAAAACCCGACTCTCGCAAAGGGTACTATCGCAGTGGCACAGGCTCTGGCTGAAACAGATGCTACCACTATCGTAGGCGGCGGTGACTCCGCAGCGGCTGTCAAGAAACTCGGCTTTGCTGACAAAATCAGCCATATTTCCACCGGTGGCGGTGCATCCCTCGAATACCTCGAAGGCAAGGTTCTTCCGGGTGTTGCTGTTATCGCTGAAAAGTAAGATAAAATCCCGTCATATCCCTGCTGTTCCGGCAGGGATATGCTGAAATTGAGGTTTCTCATCATGAACGAAGTAAAATATATTGTCTGCTATACTATCGAAGAAGCTGACGGCATGAATGTCACATGCGTGACAGAACGCTTTGATAATTTTACCGAAGCAGTCGGCAGATATACTCTGTTCTGCGGTGTGCCGAAACGAAGCGTCATTCTTGCAGATGTCGAGAATAACAAAATTCTCCAGCAGTTCGGATATATTCAGAACAGTATTGTGATTAATTAAATAAATTTATCAGTCAGGAGTGTTTTTCCCATGAATAAGAATCTTAGAAAAGCTATTATCGCCGGCAACTGGAAAATGAATAAAACCAGACCGGAAGCAAAAGAACTTCTCGAAGCTATCAAGCCCCTCGTTGCCAATGCAGAAGGCAAAATCGAAGTTATCGCATGTGTACCGTTTACCAATCTGGAAACCGCTGTCAATGCAACAGCCGGCTCTAATGTAAAAGTTGGTGCTGAAAATGTTCACTTTGAAAAATCCGGCGCATTCACCGGCGAAATCTCTGCCGATATGCTGACAGAAATCGGCGTGGAATACGTTGTTATCGGCCATTCTGAAAGAAGACAGTACTTCGGCGAAACTGACGAAACTGTCAACAAGAGAACCGCTGCTGCTCTCGCTGCCGGCCTCAAGCCGATTGTTTGCGTTGGCGAACTCAAGTGGGAACGTGAATGCAATATCACAGAAGAAGTTATCGCACGTCAGATTAAGCTTGACCTCTGGGCAGTTTCTAAAGAAGATGTCAAGAAGGTTGTTATCGCTTATGAACCTGTATGGGCTATCGGTACAGGCCTGACTGCAACTCCGGAACAGGCCGAAGAAGTTTGTGCATTCATCCGTGCACAGCTCGCAAAGCTCTATGATGAAGAAACTGCTAATGCTGTTACTATCCAGTACGGCGGTTCTATGAATGCCAAGAATGCAGCAGAACTGCTCGCAAAGCCCAACATTGACGGCGGACTTATCGGCGGTGCTTCCTTGAAGGCTGAAGACTTTAACGTTATCGTTCAGGCTGCAGTGAATGGCTGAAAATCAAGATGATTTGCAGGAAAATCAGGCTGAATCCGTTCAGCCTGATACGCCTGTTTCCGGAAAGAAAAAATCTCCGGACTGGAAAGGCATCAACACAGTAATTTTTATTTTAAATATTATTTTTCCGTTTGGATTATTTACATTAATTGCCGTATTTGGCATTGCTGAAAAGCTTTTGCTGATTGTAATTGCTACAAATCTTCTGCTTGGGATAGTCTATCGGATTTACAGCAGGATAAATAAACTGCAATCGTTGCTGATTCCGCTTCGTGGCATTGCAATTGCAAGTGTGATTCTGTTTTATCTGCCTGTTTTTGTTATGGGCAATCGTACACAGAAATGGCTGTATCCGGTCAAACGCTATATTTATACAGAAGGCGTTTCCGGTTATGGAGAAGTACTCCCGAAGACTCTGCCCAAACAATGTGAAAGCTATTTTTTCGTTACACAGATGGCATTCATCGCACAGGATTATCACCCGTCTTCTTATCTGGCTTTCTATACCGATACCGCAACAATGCAGATGTATGCTGATTCGTTCGGCGGTACGAAAACAGAAACACAAAGTCTGGAAGAATTTAACGAAGCAGACAGGGAAATCATCATAAGTTATTCGCCTGCTGATTATCCTAACTGTCCTGTTGAAATTCCCGGTCATGTCATCAGCATGATAAAGCCTACAGAAGACCTGCACGGTGCGGTGATTTATACCCGTCAGGATACCTATTACCACAGGGGCTTGATTTTAGATTATGATTCCGGATATGTCATCTTCTGGACATGAATACATAACAGAGAATTTCTCTCTGTCAATTAATTTTTTAATATTGAAAGGTTGATACTCTATGTCAAAAAAACCGGTTGCTTTGATTATTATGGATGGTTTCGGCTACAATCCCGATTCCTATGGTAATGCTATCATGGCGGCAAAAACCCCGAATCTCGATAAATATATGAAAGAATGCCCTAATACCATCATCGGCGCATCCGGACTCTGCGTGGGTCTGCCGGATGGTCAGATGGGTAATTCCGAAGTCGGTCACACCAACATCGGCGCAGGCAGAATTGTCTATCAGATGCTCGTCAAAATTTCCAAATCTATCGAAGACGGCGATTTCTTCCAGAATCAGGCACTTGTTCACTCCATGGAGAATGCCAAGAAAAACAATTCCGCACTGCATGTGATGGGTCTGCTCTCTCCGGGCGGTGTGCACAGCCACATGACCCATCTGTATGGTATCGCTGAAATGGCAAAAAAATTCGGCCTCGAAAAAGTATATGTCCACGCATTCTTAGACGGCCGTGATGTGCCTCCGTCTTCTGCGGCTGACTATATGCAGGAAGCTGTTGACAAGCTCAATGAAATCGGTGTCGGCAAAATTGCCACCATCGCCGGAAGATTCTACGCTATGGACAGAGACAACGCTTGGGACAGAGTCGAAAAGGCTTATTCTGCGCTGGTTTACGGCGAAGGCGTTCAGGAAACTGACCCTGTTCAGGCTATCAAGAATTCTTATGCCAATGAAGTGACAGATGAATTTATGCTTCCGACTGTTATTGACAACAACGGCATGATTCACGAAAATGACAGCGTTATCTTCATGAATTTCCGTCCTGACCGTGCCCGTCAGATTACAAGAGCTTTTGTTGACCCGAACTTTACCGGATTCGAGAGAAAAAATGGCTATTTCCCGCTTCATTTCGTATGCATGGCACAGTATGATGCCACAATGCCGAATGTTGAAGTTGCTTTCCCTCCTGAAGAACTGACTATGACTCTCGGCGAATATCTTGCAAAATGCGGAAAGACTCAGCTCAGAATCGCTGAAACTCAGAAATATGCGCATGTTACGTTCTTCTTCAACGGCGGTGAAGAAAAGCAGTTCGAGGGCGAAGACAGAATCCTTATCAAGTCCCCTGATGTCGAAACATTCGATATGAAGCCCGAAATGAGTGCTTATGAAGTAACTGATGCTGTTCTGGAAGCTATCGAATCTGATAAATATGATGTTATTATCCTGAACTATGCAAACTGCGATATGGTCGGACATACTGGTATTTTCGATGCTGCTGTTGCTGCTGTCGAAGCTGTTGATACATGTGTCGGAAAGATGGTAGATGCTATCTTGGCAAAGGGCGGTGTGGCTCTGATTACTGCTGACCACGGCAATGCTGACAAGATGTATGAAGCAGATGGTTCACCGTTTACAGCGCATACCACAAATCCTGTACCGTTCATCGTAGTTGGTGCAGGTCAGAAGACCCTCCGCACCGAAGGCGGTGTGCTGGCTGACCTCTCTCCGACAATCCTCAAGCTGATGGAACTGCCTCAGCCCAAGGAAATGACCGGCCAGAGCTTGATTTTAGATTGACTGCTATCCTAACTATGCAGAAAAGTCCTGAAGGTTCAGGACTTTTCTTTTTTTAATTTACTTATTAACTTTTGTAATTTATTTGGTTTTTGCGTTATTTTTTTTAGAGTTTTAAATTCTTGTTGAAGTCTATTGTTGTCTTCTTGTGATATATTTAAATCCATAATTAAATACTCATATTCATCATAATCATATATATATATTTGTTCTTCTGAATTGAATAATTCATAAGATTTAAATACCTTGTATTCAGAATTAGGATTTTCACTTAATGAAGCCTTAATTTTTAAATATCTATATTTATTTAATCTTGTGGTTATACGATTTTCTTGACTAAATAATGCACAT
>JAFRMZ010000163.1 GCA_017430465.1 Oscillospiraceae bacterium | reverse complement strand
GGGTACACGACGATTTCGAGGCGGAGTTTCCGAAGGTCAAGCACATCATGATCCACGTGAATCCCGCGTGAAGAATAAAAACCTCCCGGTCCACAGGACCGGGAGGTTTTTATTCTGATTTTTTATCCTGTTTTCGGCTTTTTTGTATTCAGAGGTGATTATGATAAAAATTAACAATCATGATATGCTTTCTCTGAGCCATGCGGATTGTTTGGACAGTTCCGCTTTTCAGATTGCCATTCCAGTAGCAGAAACAACAGTCGGAAAGCTCTATCATACGGGCATTTCTCTGTTTCATACAGCCGTTGAAATAGTATTCTGAAATCTGCTCAATAGAATCAGCCTGTTTCAGAACGGAAAAATAAGTTCGTTTCTGTTCCGGTGTCCATTTATAGGACTGATTTTCCGGAGAACAGGGAAGAATCATGTGCAGTTTAACTTGAGGATATTTTTCACGGAGTTTCAAAACTTCCTGAGCCGTCAGCATATCCCAGCCAATCGCACCGCCGTTATAGAAGTCAGTAATGCCTACATTAACAATCGCACGTTTCAAAGCATTGTATGTCTTTCCACTGCAAGGCACATAATTCTCCGATTCTCACACCAGTATAAACGGCAAGCCTGATACCGACTGCGGTCGGATTCTGACTGTGATTCAAAGTCTGAAATAATGCTTTCTGTTCGGAACTACTGAAAGTTTCCGTTTCTTTTTTTACGGCTTTCGGCAATTCTACATTTCTGACCTGATTCAGAAAACTATGATTGATTTCTGCCCATTTAGCAGCCGATTTCATTATAATCACCATATCACCCACATATTTTGATGACAAGCCCTGACTGGTTTTCTCTGCAATGAATTTTTCAAGCATATCTGCCGTCAGAGCAGAATATTTCAATCTGCCGAAATAAGGCATGATATGTTTCTGAATTTTATTCTGATAACTTGCAAAACTGCTCTCTTTGATATGTGTTCTGCGGTTTTCAAGCCACATCTGCATAATATCCGATACCAGATAATGACAGTTTTTTGACGGTGTAAAGGCTTCCTTCCGCAGTTTATCCAGTTTTTCCTTTGCTTCGGTCATAGTTTTTCCGTAAACAGACTTGTATTTTCCTGTGCCTTTGTAGTAATATCTCCCTTCCCAGCGACCGTCTGCCCGATGGTAGATGTTGTTCCCTCTTCTCATTTTGTTGTCCTCCTGCTGACAAAAGTATTGACGGTATAGAAAATTCTGTCTGTTAATTCTGCATATTAAATCATTTGTCAGAAGATGATATTTTGTTTAATTTATCAACTTTCTGAAATTGTGGTTGACTTATATTTCTGTTTGTGGTAAAATAATAGCAGATATTTTTGTCTGATTTTGTGAAATATCAACAGAAACAAGTGCAGAATTGAACCCTTTAATCAGGAATTTTTCTATATCTCTGATTTTCCTGAAGGGTGACAATTTATGACAGATTTTTGAAATAACAGGTACTCAGGCGAACCCATTTTTTTATGTAGATTCGCCGTTTTTGTGCCTTTCTAACTTCTGCCCCACTGGATTCAAAGTTAATCGTCAATACTTGGTTTTGATTTTTCTTTCTTTTTAGATTTTTCTGATTTTTCCTGTGAACGCTGTTTCATAACTTCTTTTTTCAGTTTGGCACGTTCAAAATAACAGTTTTTTTCACGTTTCGGAGCGTTTTTCTTTGCCTCGGCTGCCTCATGATTCAGTTCATCTGTCAAAGTTTTCAGCCGTTCTTTTTTTACTTTGAGTTCCGTTTCCTGTGCGAATGGTTCGGCTACAATTTTTTGAGCATCTTCGTGGTCAACACGCAGTCTTGCAAGGTCATTCTGCACATCAGCAATCTTCCGGTCGATACTGTACAGACAGCCCTCCAGCCTTTGAAGATTATGAGAAAAACTCTTGCCTAATTTCGTATAATGCGGATAAGCACCGTTCAGCGTGGCAGTCAGTCCGCCGCCATTGAATGAATTATGCAGAGTAACTGAAAGCGGAAATCCCTGAAATTCGCCAATTTTAACGGCAGTATCCGCTTTTGTACAGGATTGCAGGACGGCATCTTCAAACGCTTTTGCCGCTTCTTTTCTGTCAGTATATTCCGTACCCTGAATTGTAATTTTGAACACGGGCATTTTCGTTTCGGGGTCAATGGGCAGTTTTCGGAGATGTTCACGGTCTGTTTTCAGATTTTCAAGAGCAGTCACAAATTTCTGTTCCTGCTCAGGAAATTTCGTGATTTTATCCTGCATTTCGTAGACAGTATTCTGGTGTTCTCTGGAAAGCACTTCCAGTTCCTTGACTTCGTTATCGAGCATGAGTTTTTCCTTGACACGCTCGTCACCTGTGCAAAGTGCCTTAATTTCGGAATAAGTCAGTGCCTGCTGGTCTACATCTTCACATTTTCGCATCATCTGACTTGGGTCTTTAGCGGTCATAATCTGCGAGATGAAACGCTGTTTTTTCTCCAAAGTCTGGTAAGAATAGGCATCGAATGTTCCTTTTGTGACATAACGATAAATGTGAACATTCTTGTTTTCATTACCCTGACGGATAACTCTTCCGGCACGTTGTTGCAGGTCAGCGGGTCTCCACGGAATATCAAGGTCATGTACGGCAATCAACTTTTTCTGAATATTTGTGCCAGTTCCCATTTTGGCAGTACTTCCTAAAAGCACCCTAATTTCGCCATTTCTGACTTTATCGAATAAATCTGCTTTCTGCTTTTCAGTTTTGGCATCGTGGATATAAGCGATTTCTTCCGTCGGAATGCCCTTTGCTATCAATTTGTCCCGAATATCGTCATACACGCAAAATTCGCACTCTTCCTCCAGAGATTCACTCTCAGCAGAAGATTTTTCTTCTTTGCCGTCCTCCGGATTATCTTTTTCGGCAGGATTAGTGCTTTTGTGCGGTACACCTAAATCACAGAAAATGACCTGTGTCAGCCTTTGTTCAGAAGTTTCAGCGTGAATTTTTGAAACATTCTCAACACATTTATTCAGTTTTGTTTCCGGATTGTCCTCAAAAGACGGGTCAATCAGACGGGGGTCAAGACCTAATTTCCGTCCGTCTGATGTAATGCGGAGCATATTGTCGATTGACGGGTCAACATTTCCGCTGTTGATGGCATCGGCTCTGTCAGATAATTCCTGCACGAGTTCCTGCTGAAAATCGGTTGCCTCAACATTGACAACGTGCATTTCATGTTCCGGAACATCGAGTTTCATTGTTTCTGGTGTGCGAATATCCGCAATTTGCTTGAACATACACATCAGTTCCGGCATACCTGTATAATTGGCGATTCTGGTACGTTCTTTGAATTTTGTAAGCGTGAAATATGGGCAAGTCCATAAGTGACCTTATCCCGATTGATACATGGAAAGAGCCTTGTTCTCCATTTCTGACGGAGAGCAAGGCTCTTAATGATTGATTTTATTTTCAAAAGCTCTGTTTAAGTCTGTATCCAGACTTGGCAGGGCTTATTTTTATAATCAGAAGCATGATTTATTTGATAAAATCATTATATTTTTTATATATAAAAAGAAAATAAAATCCGCTGTCACGTTAAGAAAAAACAAAAACCGAACCATGCACAAGGCATAATCCGGCAAATTTCTTAAAACTGAATCTTTTGCGAAAATTTTTTCTATGGCATAATTTTATCACACAAATGTAAATTACAAAAGAATAAATTATGAATTTTTTTCACCGAGCAGATAGAAAAAAGAGAATGATATTTGTGCAGGTTTAACAAAAGGAGAATGAAATGGAGAAATTTAATATTTATCACAGACAAGATGGGCGATATGAGGGACGGATAGCCAGAGGGAAAAATGAGCAGGGAAAGCCGAAATTTCAGTATGTTTTCGGTCACTCCAGACAGGAAGTGCAGGATAAAATAACGGAAATCCGCCGTCAGGAGCAGTCAGAAAGCTGTTCCGAAACTATATCAAATCTGTTTGAGAGTTGGTATCAAAGCAATAAGCACCGCATCAAGGAATCCACCGGAGCAAATTATCTGATGAAAGCAAACAAGCATATACTTCCGTTTTTTGGCGATACTGCGATTGATTCTGTAACAGACAAAGAAATCAGCAGTTTCATTGACAGAAAATTGAAAGAGGGACTGTCAAACCGCTATGTTTCGGATATTATTGTGCTGATGAAGTCAGTTTTCAAGTATGCCGTCAAAATTTATCACATTTTCAATCCATTGGATGGCATTTCTCTGCCGAAAAAGAAAAAAGCTGAAATCACTCTGCTTGATGAGAATGAACAGCAGAAATTACAGCAGTATATCGCTGAAAAT
>JAFRMZ010000162.1 GCA_017430465.1 Oscillospiraceae bacterium | reverse complement strand
TTCTTTTTTTATTGTTCATCTCCGTTCACCTCATGAATATTATACTACGCTTTCTTTTTCCTGTCAAGGTTTCCGAACAGGTATAATCTGAAATTCTGTGTATTCAGTTGAAACAATAAAATTTTTGTCATGATTTGAAAATTTAACAGACTGAAAATATTCCGGATATTTCAGATAAGCATGAAGGGTGTAATCTTTCAGAACCCTTCCGGCTCTGACATCGAACAGAATCACATGACCGTCTTCCATACCGAGCAGGAGTTTTTTTCCGTCAGATGAGAAGGCAGCACAGAAAATTCCAGTTTTCATATTTGGCATGGAAATAATTCTACAGTTCTGAAAATTACTCGGATAATCGCCGTTATTGCTGAATTTTATCTCATACGGTATCAGAGAAGGCAGAGTAAGACAGCTAAAATCCACACCGCAAATCAAACGGTTTCTTGAAAATACCATCGTCCGCAGAATATTAAGCACAAGTAAATCAGCCTTGAAATTCCTTGCCATATCCAGCAGGGAATCCAGTTCAGTCCGGTGATAGTCAAGGATACCGTTTTTATCAGGAATATTGCGGTAGTCTTCACAGATTTCTCCCAAAAGGATATAGGGAATATCAGAAGTAGTCCGCCATATAGTACATAAATTAAATTTATTGAATGATTGTTCTGAATAATCTGATTTTATCGCATGAACGGCATTCAAAATATATTTTGCTGTGAAATAATCGCAGACGTACTGATGAGAAAATTGCAGCTGATTGTCAGTTACTGTCAGGATTCCGGTCTTTTCAATCAGGAGTTCCACAAAATCGAGATTTTCCTGAGCTTGCAGAATCGCTTGTCTGCGAAAGCCTTTCGGGGCAATGAAATTCTGATACAGATGTTCGTCATACAGAAAGACTTCAAAAGCCTGTGCAATCGCATCTGATACATCAGAACGTTTAATTGCAAGATGCAGATTCATCGAATAAGCTAAAAACGGCAGAGCATATTTTATCAAGAATTGAAGTGGCTTTTCATAATTCTTGCTGTGATTTTCAAAATAGGCATCCAGAATTTCTCCACGGGTATGCAGAGTATCATGAGAACCGGAATTCTCCAGAAAATATTTCAGAAATAACGGTATTTTCAGAATTTCAGGAAGCTGATAATATTGATTTATCTCCGGATAATCCGAAAGAAGTTTATCTCTTTCATCATCAGGGATTCCCATAATTTCGAGCTTTTCAAATTTTTTAAAAATTTCCTGATGCGGAACGCTCCGGCTTGAAACTATCATCCTGACATTATGCCAGTTTGCTGAAATATAGCCGATTTCTTCTGCAAAATCATCCTGAAATGACGGATTCATTTCGTTTAGACCGTCCAGCAGAAGTGTGTATTTCGGAGTCCAGTTCTCTGGAATATCTCTGAAAAATGCCGATAATTCAGCCAGCTGCCGGAGCAGAACTTCTTCGCCTTCGCAAGCAGAGCAAAGTTCATAGGTCGCATAAGCATACTGATAGTGATATTTCAGCAGAATCTGAATCAGAATCCAGCTGGAAACATCCGGAATAATCTGCTTTCTGATTTCCGTCTGATAGCCGGAAAGTGACAGCAATAAGCCGCTTTGATGCTGTAATAGAAATGACTTTCCCAATCCGCCGGAAGAATGCAGAAACAGATATTTCTGATTCAGACTATCGAAAAACTTTGGACTCCATAAGATAATTTTATCCTGATATTTTACTTCAAGAGGATAATAAAAACTGTCCGTAATCGGCTGGACTTGCAGGCTTTCTTTCACAGAAACGTGCATTTCCAGACTGAGCAGATGTTTCAGTTCTTCGCAGCCGCCCCAGAATATCGGATTTTCTGTATTTCCTAAATATATCAGATGAAAATAAAGCGATTCGGAATCTAAAAGTTCGATTTCTCCGGCATCTGCCGGAGTAAAGTCTTTCAGAGTCTGATACAGCAATCCAAGCAGGAACGCTTCCATGCAGATTTTTTTCGGATGAGCAGGCGTTCCGAACAGCCTGTCTTTAGCGATAAACTGATTCCCATAAAAAATATAATTGATATTATCATCCTGCTTTAATAGTTCCAGCAGAGTATTCACCAGTGCCGGAGCTTTTTCTTTATCCAGAATTTCTTCACAGAAAGTTCCTGTTTCCGCCAGATACAGCCGGTACTGCTCCCAGTTCGGCTTTCTGCCGATATTAAGATTTTTCTCAAATCTGGAAAGCGTGATTTTATTCGATGACAATCCGGTTCCTGTCGGGATAAAATCAAACAGGAATCTGTTAATCTGCCGGTATGCTGACTGTTTATCCGCATGACTGCTGAACAAAGAAAGCATATTCCGTTCTTTTGTCATGTCCGGATTCGGACAGTCAGCAATCACAGAAAGCAGTCTGATAAAAATCCGTCCGTTTCCGGTTCTGCCTTTTCCGGTGATTTTCGCCTGAATCAGCAGGGAAAGCAGAATATTCAAAGTCAGCTGATACATAAAAATTTTCCTCTCCGAATAAACTTCTGCATTTTACAAATAAACTTTTGCAGAATCTGTGCTATTATCATTTTAACACATCAGAGGACAGAAGTCAAGAAAAAGTGCCGTCAATGGCGGACATTGACGACACTGAAATATTTGTGTATATTATAGCATAATTTGACTTTGATTGCAAGCAGATTTCACGATTCTGACAAAAATCTGCATTTTATACAAAATCCAAATCATAGATTTATCTATTCTGACATGGAATTGAAAGGGATATTCCGTCAGAATTCTGGTCACTCACGGGGAGGGAGCATGATGGCTCGAAGAGGCGAAAACATCTATAAACGCAAAGACGGACGGTATGAAGGGCGTTATCCGGTCGGATATACTCCGGACGGAAAAAGAAAATACTGCTCTGTCTATGCGAAAAACTATCAAGAAGCTAAAGAAAAATTAATCAGACTGAAAACTGAAAAACAGCATTTCCGGTCATCCGGAACGCTGACGGTCAGAACACTCTTTGAGGAATGGCTCTGCTCCGTAAGATTAAGAGTGAAAACATCCACTTATGCTAATTACCGTATGAAAGCCGAAAAGCATATTCTGCCGAAATTCGGTGGTTTACGCTATGAAACTTTATCAGCATCCATGATTCAGGATTTTATTCAGAAGAAAATCAGTTCCGGATTATCGGCGAAATATGTTTCTGACATCGTGATAGTTTTCAAGACGATGGCAAAGTATATCAGCCGTGTGCATGGCTTCCGGAATCCTCTTGCTGATGTGATTCTGCCGAAATCTCAGCGAAAAGAAATGCGGCTGCTTTCAGAAAAACAGCAGAATCAGCTGTGCAGCTATCTGATAAGGAATCAGAATCCGACTTCTTTATGTATTCTGATAAGTATGCATATGGGGCTTAGAATCGGAGAAATCTGCGGATTGCAGTGGTCAGATATCGACTTTGAAAAACAGATTCTGACCGTCAGAAGAACTGTCCAGAGAGTTCAGACAGAAACCGGAACAGAACTTCTGACAGATGCCCCAAAAACAAGAAGTTCCCAGCGTTCCGTGCCGATTCCGGATTTTATGATGAATCTGCTGAAAAAGTTCAGAAATCAGGATAATGTTTATCTTCTGTCCGGAACAGAACACCCTACAGAACCCAGAACTTTACAGAGAAGATTCAAAGCGGTTCTTAAAAAAGCAAGTCTGCCGTCAGTCAATTATCACAGTCTTCGACACATATTCGCTACGAACTGTGTCAAAGCCAATTTTGATGTCAAGACATTATCTGAAATCTTAGGTCATGCATCTGTCGAAACCACGCTGAAATTATATGTTCACTCCTCTATGGAGCGAAAAATAGAATGTATGAATAAACTGAAACTCGCTGCTTGAAAAGAAAATTGACCGTCAAAAATTCCGTCAGATGAAATCAGAATATCCCTGTATCATGCGGAAAATCAGAATTCTGTCTCAGATGTCCGCCTTTTGCGGTTATTGTATAAATATTTATCAATATCATACATCAGAATTGGAAATAAATCAATGTGTGAGGAATTATTATGGATAGTTTAGAAATAAGATATACTCCCAAAGAAGGGATTATTTTCAAAAAAATTCAGAATAATCAGGAAACAGAAATTTCATCAGACAGCAAAATGATGGGATACATGAATCAGGGAAACAATTTCGATTTACAGAAACAGGATAAAGAAACTTTTATCAAAGCTCTGGCATTCGATTTTGATGGTGCTGAACATGTTCAGATAAAAGCATTTATGAATGAAGAAGATTTTCTCTGGCTTTGGGATGCAATGAAATATGATACTGAGCGGCAG
>JAFRMZ010000161.1 GCA_017430465.1 Oscillospiraceae bacterium | reverse complement strand
TCTTTTTCCGTGATGCCGGTCAGAATAATTACAAACTCATCACCGCCGGCACGGAAAATTTCACGCAGATGAAATACTTTTTTCAGCGCAAGAGCAGCATTTTTCAGCAGGGTGTCTCCGGCGGAATGGCCTTCGGTATCATTGACAGTTTTCAGGCCGTTCAGGTCTGCAAACAGTATGCCGACAGAAGTGTTTTCTGTACAATGAAGTAACTTATCAACATAATTATTCATCTCATTGCGGTTCATGACACCAGTGAGCATGTCCGTCGAACTGAGTATGTTCAGACGGTCAATCATGTTATAACTGTAAATTTCTGATGCAAGAATAAAAGTTGTCAGCTCCAGTGTTTCCTTGATGGTGCTGGCTGACTGCGCACTGAAATTGATTGCCCAGATATATCCCAGTAGTTCTCCCTTGAATTGCAGAGGAAACAGGACAATTGTCTTTCCGCCTGCATCTGTCAGGGATTTGTGCCATCGGGGATTGCGCTTCCTAACTACTTCCATGTCATGTTCATTCTTGACAATCAGGCAGTTGCTTCCGGCAATGGTGCTTTCCCATGAATCGGCAATTTCATAGAAGGCATCATCTACATAGTGTTCCATCGGGAGCAGGGCAGAGCCTTCGGCAAAGGATTCGCATAGAACGGAACATTTCCGTTTTGCCGTATCCATCAGCAGAATACAGCAGTGCTCGGAATGACAGAGAAGCCGAATATCTTCACATACTTCGTTCATAATTTCCTTGAAATCATCCGGACGGCGGAGCTTGATACAGGTTTCCAGAACAGCAGAAGCAATATCTGCCGAAATATTGGACATTCTTTTCGCATCCGGCTTGAAGTTGATTTCCATAATATACATGCAGTAGCAAAGATTTCCGTCATCCGGCGAAAGAGGAAGAAAAGACATGTTAAACCAGACATTGAATCTTTCCGGATTCGCATAAGCATGAATGCATTTTTTTAAAACGGCTGCCTGATAGCAGGAATCTTCAAAATTAAGGTCACGGTTCAGATAATTGGTATATTCACTGTTCGGGACAAATTTTCTTGTCAGCATTTCGACTCCGCCGGACGGATTTTCAATACTGTTGATATAAGTCTGATTGCCTGTTACAATGCGTAATTTTCCGTAATTTCCATTTTCCAATTTTTCGACAGAAATAATGCAGGCCGCTGCACTGATACTGTCAACAATTGCTTGAAAACGCATGGATTTTCCTCCGTTCTGTTCTGAAAATACAAATTTTTTATGCTTGTAATTATATTTTATCACACCACGGCAGGAAAGTCAAGAAATTGAAGTAAAATGAGACTTTCTTTGAATTTTTTAGAAAATTGTGCAGGAAACTGCACCTGAAATTTCTTTTGAAATTAAAAACCTCAAAAATATATCTGAAATGACCTCTGAAAGAATGTTTCTTTCAGAGGTCTGCAAATTATCTGATTAGCAGAAAATTTCCGAATAGAGTGCTTTTCTGTTTTTTCTGGTTTCCTCAAAGGAATCTGTAATTTTCTGCATATTTTCCTTGAGGCTGTCTCTGGTGTCGTATGCTTCCTTGACAGCATTCCGGATAATATCGGCAGTGATGTCTGTTTCACGCTTGTTGAGGATAATGCCGGCATCCAATTTCTGAACCAGTCTTGCTACATCAAACTGGTCAACAGCCTGCGGAACTAACACCATCGGCACACCGCTTGTCATAGCTTCCGAGGTGGAATTGAAACCGGCGTGTGTGATGAAAACATCTGTATAGGATAATACCTGCGTCTGGGGCACATAGTTATAGATGCTGAAATTCTTCGGGATTTCCTTGAAACTTTCCTGAATATCCACAAACTTTCCGACAGAAACAAGCACCTGATATTCTTCTGAATCTTTGAACGCTTCGATACAGCGATGATAAAACGTCAGGTCTTTTCCGAAAATCGTGCCTAAGGAAATGTAAAGCAGTTTTTTGTTTTCGTCCTTCCGGAAAGCAAAGTTTTCATCGAAAGCCCTGTTTTCGATATTCGGGCCGAGGAAATAGCAGGTTTCGTCAGTGTCTTCCGGTCTGACATGGAACAGACGTGAGGTATGAATCAGTTTCTTGAACTTGTTCGGCATAAACAGCAGGCCTACAAAGTCATGCAGATGGATATTATATTTCTGATTGGTCTGTTGCAGGCCGATAGTACGTTTTTCATCAAGCTGATTTTCATCCGTCAGAACAAAAGCAGGATAAGCAATAACAAATTTGGAAGGGTCTAACTGCAATACTTTGTTCATTTCTGTAACATCAAAGAAGCCGTCAAAAACATAATAATCATAGTCTGTCCTGTCGTTGTGCAGTAATGTAATCAGAACATCAGTTGCTTTTCCGACCATGAAAGAATTGATAGCAAAAAAAGGTGCAGTGGGAGGCAGTTTTTTTGCAATTTCGCTGACATCTGCCGAATATACTGTTTTTTTCACGGGAATGCCGTTTAATCTGTCTGCAAATTCTTCCGTCACATAGCAGGTAACGTCATAGCCCAGAGAAGCCAGTTCTTTTATGATTTCGACATTTCCGGTAAAATGGCCGTGCAGAATGCCGGTTGCAAAGCATATTTTTTTAGTATTTGTTTCTTTCAGTTTTTCACTCATTTCAGTAATAATTCCTTTCTTCCTGATTGCCGGATAACTGCGCTATATCTTAGGCATCATGCAAAACAACAGCGCAGACGGCATAATATATTTTTATTATATCACCAGATGAAAAACTTGTCAATAGTTCCTCCCTGATTTTTTCCTGCTTGACAAACAGAGAAGAATGTGTTATAATACTTTTGGTTCTTTTTTCCGGATATTATTCCGGTATGGTACAGAATTTGTACAGTATGGCTTGCCAGACAGAAAAAAGCCACATAGCAGAAAAAATTAAATCATATAAAGGGTGAGACGAATTTGGAAATAAAAAACAAACGGGTATTTGTCACCGGCGCAACAGGGTTTGTCGGTGCACATATTACAAAGCATCTGCTGGAACTCGGCGCAGAAGTCACTATATTAATCCAGCGTTGCGACAGCAACAGTTATTTCAGCATCTGCGGACTTGACAGAAAAGTAAATATCTATTACGGAGACATCAGCAACGGTGCTCTGGTAGAGCAAATCATTGTGGAACAGAAAATTGAAATCATTTTCCACATTGCAGCCGTTGCACTTCAGGATTTGGCCTATAAAATGCCGAAAGTGACGTTCCAGGTAAATATCGTGGGAACATATAACATTCTGGATGCCGCAAGACTGCACATGGATACCGTAAAAGCTGTTCTTGTGGCTTCCAGCGATAAAGTATACGGCGACAGCGATGTGCTCCCTTATAAGGAAGATACCCCCCTTCAGGGAAGCAATCCTTATGATGTTTCTAAAGTTTGTGAAGATATGCTTGCAAGAAGTTTTTATCACAGTTACGGACTTCCGGTAGTAGTCGGCAGATTCGGCAATATCTACGGGGCAGGGGACAATAATTTCAACCGCCTCATTCCGGGAGCTGTCCGCAAACTCCTGAACGGAGAATCTCCGGTAGTCAGACACCCTGCAAACGGCGTGTTCAAAAGAGATTTTCTGTATATCAAAGATATTGTCAATGCCTATATGTATATGCTGTATCATATCGAAGATGAAAATGTGGCAGGAAATGCCTTCAATTTCGGTACAGGTATTGCCACGGATATAGAAACAGTGGTGAATCAAATCAAAACCATCATGCACTGCGAAAATATCTCGTCTGAAATACAGAAAAGTGAAGTTTCTGAAATCCTGATGCAGCAACTGGATGCAAGCAAGGCTTGGGAGCGTCTGGGCTGGAAAGCAGAATATTCTTTGGATAAAGGCCTGACTGAAACCATAGACTGGTATAAAAACGTTTATTTTAAATTAAAATAATTTTCGTAAATGATATTTCAAAAAAAGTCTTCTGCCGGCAGTTTCAGCAGAGGACTTTCCCACTGTAAAAAATATTGGTAAAATAGAAAGGATAAGATTCCGCAATGAAATCTGCATATAAAAAAATGACAGCGTTCGTCACTGCCCTTACCCTATGCTGGGTTATGGGTTTTGTTTCTGTACAAAATACAAACAGCATAAAGGAAAATCCGGCAGTCCTCTCTGCTTCTGCAAAGAATAATCCGAACATCTCCGGAGACTATGCCAGTGCTCCTTTGTTCGATGATACAAAAGTGCATACCGTGAATTTTATCATCTCGGACGAAGAATGGGAAAAAATCAGTGCCGATACATCCGAAAGCAATGCCTATGCTACCTGCAATGTTGAAATTGACGGCGAACTTTTCGAGAACGTAGCCGTCAAGGCAAAAGGCCACGCCTCCTTGTCCTTTACCAGAGGCCGGAAAGATGCTACCAGCGAACGCATCGGACTCCGCATTAAATTCGATGAGAACGACAGCCTGACAACCTATCACGGACTCGACAAGCTCTCCCTGAACAACCTCGCCTGCGATTTGACATGCATGAAAGATTTTACCGCCTATCACATGATGAACGACATGGGCGTACATGCACCGCTGTCAAGCTATACGCTCGTGCAGAAAAACGGCACGGATTTGGCACTGTACCTCGCTGTTGAAGATATTGACAAATCCTTTGCTGTCAGAAATTACGGCGCAGATGCCGAAATTGACCTGTATCAGCCGAAATCCCCTGTCGCTTCCACTCAGTCTGACTTGGCAACAATCCTTCAGGTATTCTCCGGAAATAAATACGCTGACCTTGACAAAACCGACAGAGTCGAAGCATGGGCAGACATTTCTGCCAAAATGCACCCCGCTGAACTCAAAGATGCCGCCTGCTGTCGGTGGATTGACGATAATCCCGAATCCTATCAGAATATATGGGACTCCGATAAGCTGAAATGCTCCGAAGATGACAAGAAAATTTTGATAGAAGCTCTTGACAAGCTCAACAACAGCACGCAGGAAGAAGCCCTTTCTGTTCTGGATACTGACCAGATAATGCGCTATTTTGCAGTACACGGATTTATGAATAATTATGACAGCATTGTCGGCATTTCACGCCATAATTTCTATCTCTGCGAAAATAACGGCATTCTTTCCTATGTGCCGTGGGACTATAACGAATCCTTCGGCGGAATGGAACCGCAGGTCGTTATCCGTGATGTGCTCGGTGACCTTGCACTAGATACCACCCCCACCGGCATGGACAATGTCATGTCCGTGGAAAAGGACCTCATCAACATGCCGATTGACAACCCGAACCGTATCGGCGGAACAGACCAGCTCCCGATGTTCCATGCATGGGCAAGCACCGAACAGGGCATTGCGCAGTATCACCAAATCTGCGAAGAACTCACGGAGCTGGAAGACCGCTATGCACTCCTGACCGCTTCCACAAAAACAATGATTGCCCCCTATGTAGCGCAGGGACTGACTTTCTATACGGAAGAACAGTTTCAGGAAGCAATGCATCAGATGGAACTGTATATGCAGTACCGTTTTGTTTCCTATCACAAACAGCTCAGCGGAGAAACGCCGTCCACTTGGGAAGGCCAGAAAGAACAGCCGGATACACTCATCGAACCGGAAGGCCTTGCACTGTATAAGATGGCAACTTATACCAATGCAATAGCCTGTCCGCCAGCGCAGGTGCTGAATCCCATCATCAATGCCTATCTGGGAAAAGATTCCGACAGAAGTCTTCAGCATTTTTCCAATCTGATTCTGAATTATTTCAGAAATCCCGTTACCATGCTTCCGCAGGTGCCTGTTCTGATGCAAGTGC
>JAFRMZ010000160.1 GCA_017430465.1 Oscillospiraceae bacterium | reverse complement strand
CATGCAGTCTTTGTCGGAAACATTCTGTAGAGCTGCTGGCGGTTCGTTTCAATGTCACCCATCAGCCGGAGTGTAATGACAATGTTCCGCTTCTGCATTCGGGAATAATTGTAAATTTCCCCGTCTCCTGTTCCAGTGCTGGTGTTGACATCCACCGCCGGGGGCAGAAGTCCGTCAATGCTTTTCACAGCATAGTTTTTCGTGTTGTTGGTCAGCTCGAACGTTTCACCTTTTGTATTTTCAATTCTGAGGGTAAATACAGGGCAGAACATAGCACACCTTCTTTATTTTTTAATCATTCTCATCAGATTTTTTGCATCCTGACGGATTTCAAATCTGCTGAGAGATTTCGGAGAGTTGTTTGTCTGATTGAATGTCTGGCTGTTGTCAGTGCTGTAGTAGTTGTTGACCGTTCCGGACGGAATTCCAGCAATTGCAGTACTGTTCATGGAAAGAGTCAAATCGGAATCCAGCGACATTTTCAAAGATTCGGAAACGCTTTTGACTGCTTTTTCCAGTACTTTCCTGTTTTTCAGCAGACCGTCAGAAAGTCCCCTCATGAAGTCCGGCATCCAGTTTTCAAAATCCGTCAGAGGTCCTTTATCCGGAACAGAGAAATGCAGATATTCATGAATCACATTTGCAACAGCAGAAACTGTATTTATCAGGTTTCCTATCTGGTAATTGATGCCGTTTATCAGGTTCTGCATCATGTCATAACCCCAGTACCATGAAGAATTGACCTGATTTCTGATATAACTGCCCGCATTGTTCATGCCGTTCCAGATGATATTTTGCAGTTTGTTCATCTGATTGCTGACTGCTGTCAGTGCGTAATTCAGTGCTTTTACTGCTGTATTGCTGATACCAGTCCACAATGACGAGGAATCCGCCTGTACAGCACTCAGCGACTGTTTGTTAAAGTTTCTGATATTGTTCAAGGAATTCTGAACCACGAAGTCAATCTTCTGCATGGATTTCGCTGTTTTATCCGTCAAAGAAATAAACGTGTCAGACAAGAGACTGTGTGTCAGGTCAGAAATCGCCTTGCCGCATGATTTTACTGCATTTTCAATAGTTCCCTGTCCGGAGGAAATACCGTCAGCCAGACCGCCCATAAAGTCAGGCATCCAGCTTGAGAAATCTGCAAGAGGTCCCTTCTCAGGTTCGGAAAAGTGCAAATATTCCCAGATTTTTTCGCCTACACCTTCTGCGGCATCTGCAATCTTTCCGATACCACCGAAAATACCGTCAACCAAATTGCTGATAATATCCGAACCCCACGACTTTGCAGAATCAAGGGTGCTTGTCAATCCTTCTCCAACCTTGAAAAATATGTCTTTTCCGGCTTGCCAGATTGCCCCTAAGTTGTCAAGCAAAGATACCACAACAGCGGAAATTATTTCAGGTGCAAGGCTTGCAATTGTATCAAGAATTTCATCTGACTTATCAATCAAAGCGACTAACAATCGGAATCCGGCATCTACGATAGCAGGAAGATTGCTTAATACCGCATCCAAAATCGCCGTGATAATATCCGGAATAACTTCTATGATGCCCTCGATAATTTTCGGAAGAGCGTCAACCAAAGCTGTCAGCAGAGTGATTCCTGCATCAATTATCGCCGGAACACGTTCCAGAAGTCCGCCAACAATGCTTGTGATGATAACAGGCAGAACAGCCAGAAGTCCGGTAATGATTTCCGGAAGAGCGTCAATCAGTGCGAGGAACAGCGTCAGACCTGTATCAATTATCATATCGATACTGGATAACAAGCCGTCTGCAAGCTGCCTGATTAAATCCGGAAGGACTGCAAACAGTTCCGGTAGGGCTTTCAGCAGACCGTCAGCCAGAGCCATTATCAGCGATAATGCGGATTCTGCTATCAAGGGCAGATTTTGAGCTATTCCGGTGACAAGACCTTGAATCAGGTCAGTGGCTGCATCCAGAATCAGCGGAATGTTTTCTTTCAGTCCGTTAGAAAGAATAGAAACCAGTTCCGTAATGACCGGAATCAGTTCCGGAAGCAGTTTCATGATGCTGGTTGTCAGAGCTGTGACAAGTTCAAGTGCTGCACTCACAATCAGGGGCAGACTACTGACAAATCCCTGAATGAATCCAGTAACCAGTGTGACAGCCAGACTTGTGAACTGCGGAAGAGTCTGCATCATTGCAGAAAGTATCGTCCCCATAATGGTCATGATTTTCGGCAGGATATTCCTCAGTTGTACAGAAATAGTTGTCATCAGATTGACGATAGCACTTCTCAGGACACATTCTGCGCCGTCTTTGCCCTCAATCACGCCCGTCAGGGCAGGGAGCAGCTTGTTTGTCAGGGACTGCACCACTTTCCGGAGAGGACGGTCTAAGCCATCGAAGATAGCCTCCTGCAATCCGGAAAATGCGGATTTCATCAGTGTGACATCTCCGGCAAGATTATCCAGCTTGACTTTTGCCATTTCTTCCGCTGCACCGTCACAGTTGTAGATAGCATCAGCCAGTTTGCTGTAATCTTCTGTAGAAGCATTGATAAGGGAGAGCATTCCGGCAACATTCTGCTTGCCGAAAATGATAGCAGCGTTTTTGAGCTGTTCTGCTTTTGTCAGCCCGTCCTCTGACTGCTCTACTTCTGACAGGATTGTATCATAGTCTTTCAAATTGCCTTCGCTGTCAAACAGTTCCGCACTGCAATCGCTCAGAGCCGAACGGAGAATGTCCACCATTTCACCGAGTGACTTCATGTTTCCGGCTTCGTCAGCAAATACCGACTGCCCCGCTACTGTCTGGATTGTTCCCTGCTGTGCCTGCGTGAGTGCATCCTGCGCCTCCGTCAAATGCCTTTCAGCGGTCTGCATATTGATTAAGGCAGTCTGTGCCTGTTTGGAGCTTTCGCCGTATTTGGCAACAGCAGAATTATAGGCAAGCTGTGTTTTTTCAAGTGCCGCTGTCTTGTCGGCTACTTTTGACTGCGCTTTTGTGATTGCCTCATCATCAAATACTCTGGTAGTTTCAGTTGCAATCAATCCCAGCTGTGACATTGCCGCTGCCTGCTGTTTGGTCGGCTTTACCAAATTGATGATACTGTTTCTCAGCGCACTGCCCGCCTGTTCTCCCTTGATTCCGGCATTTGCCATTGTACCGAGTGCAATTGCCAAATCTTTGGTGTTTTTAGCAGCCTGTTCTTCGTCCTTGCTCATTGTACCAATGATAGGAGCGGCATACTTAAAAGATTCACCGAGCATTCCGACATTGGTGTTTGCATTGGAAGAAGTAGCGGCAAGAATATCCGCATACCCGGCGGCATCTTCTGCCTTCAGACCTAATGCTGTCATGCTGTCGGTCACAATATCCGCAACAGTGCCTAATTCTTCGCCTGAAGCAGCAGTCAGATTCATGACCGGCTCAAGAGCTGCAACCTGCTGTTCTGACTTCCAGCCAGCCATAGCCATATAGGTCAGCGCATCGGCAGCTTCGGAGGATGAAAATGCTGTTGTCCGACCCATTTCTTTGGCTTTTTCGGTCAGCATTTCCAAATCATAGGAGGCTTTTGATGTCGGGTCGTGCAGCTCTTCCATAGAGTAACCCAAAGTAGCCACCACGCCGGACATTTTGCTTTCCAGTTCCGAGCCGGTCTGAATCGTGCTTGTTGTAAACTCTTTCAGCTTGTCAATACCAATTTGCAGAGCATTGGAAGCAAGATTCCCGATGAACGTACCGACAGCAACGGCAGCGGATGAAATGCCTCCGGATGCCTTTTCGGAAGTTTCGCCGACTTCCTTAACAGTCTTATCGAATTTATCAGCAGAACTTTCTGCTTCCCGGAGTGCGGATTCTTCGGAGTCAATTTCGCCGGAAAGACTGTTTATCTGTTTGGCAAGAGATTTCGCTTCTTTTGAATTTTTGTCGTATTGTGTAACAGCGTTTACATATTCAGATTTCAGCTTGTCCAGCTCTGATTTCTGGTCTTTGAGCCGTTCTGTCAACGTTTTTTCTTCTGCTGTGACATCATGAGCAGCTTTTTCCACGCTTTCGAGCTGAGACTTATTTTCTTTCTGTTTCTGACTGAGAGCCTGAATCTGGCTTGCAAGAGCTTTCGCTTCGGAAGAATCCTTTCCCTTTTCAAGGACTGCGGTCTTGTATTCCTGATTGAGTTTATCAAGCTCTTTATCCTGTTCAGAAATCTTCTGTTTCAGCTTATCCAATGCTGTTCCGGTAGAAGATTCCGTGTTCCGGAGGTCACTGGCGGCTTTTTCGGCATCTTCGAGCTGAGACTTGTTTTCTTTCTGCTTCTGACTGAGTGCCTGAATTTGGCTTGCAAGAGCTTTCGCTTCATCGGAATCTCTGCCCTTTTCGAGTACAGCATTTTTATACTGTTCATTGAGCTGATTCAGTTCTTTATCCTGTTCAGAGATTTCCTGTTTCAGCTTATCAAATGCAGTTTCTGACTGATTTTCAGCAGATTGCAGATTCTTCAGGCTTTGCTCCGTCTCGATAATTTCACGCTGCAAGGAATCATACTGCTGCGGAGAAACAGGATTCCCGAATTCATTAGAGACAGCTTTTGCCTTATCTTTCAGACTTTGCAGATTCTCTTCTGTACTTTTGATTTTATCCTGCAGCTTGCTGTATTGTTCCTGTGTGATTTCACCGCTGGAAAGCTGCTGCTTCGCCTTTTCATCCTGCGTTTTCAGCTTTTTCAGGTTCTCAACAGTTTTGTCAATTTCCTGCTGAATCGGCTCGTACTGGTTTTGCCATGCAGTATAGTTATCTTTTGTCTGCGCTGCCTGTTCGCTGGCAGTTTTCAGCGTTTCAAGACGTTTTTCCGTATCAGCAACAGCTTCGGTCAAAAGTTTCTGCTTCTGTGCAAGCAGTTCTATGTTGGTCGGGTCGAGTTTCAGAAGACGCTCCACATCTTTTAGGTCTGTCTGTGCAGACTTGATATTTTTGTCAACCTGAGCTAATGCTTTTGATAAGCCTGTAGTATCGCCGCCGATTTCGACTGTAAATCCCTTAATTCGTTTTGATGCCATGAAGTATCACCTAGATTATTTCTGTTTCGGTCAGAATTATATCAAAATCCCCGTCAATCATAGATTTCAGCTTTTCCTGCTCCGGAGATTCAGCATCTTCGATTTCAATCCGGTGCTGACCGGAAGTTTCGTATAAATAGCAATAAAAGATATATCTCATAGCATTTTCTCCTTAGAAATTGTCAAAATCCGCCTGAGTTGCCTTATATCCATACTTGAAATCATCGTTGTCCCTTTCGATGAACATATCATCCACCATGCCGATAGTCAACAAATCAAGCTCGGTCATTGACAGACCGAGCTGTTTGCACCTCAGCAGGAAAAGAGCTGTTGTCATTTCCCGGTCAATTGGGCGATGTTTTTTTTTGATTCCGCCTGCTGTTCCGTGTTCAGATTCCAGAGTTCCAGCAGTTTCGGGAAAACTATATAAATGCTCAGCGTGCTGAACTGGTCGAGCCATTCTTCCGGAGTGTCGGGAACATTATCTGGGTCAGCATGTTTCGCCATAATGTAGGCGATATTTTCAAACATTTCCAGATTATCAATGCTCAGAGAAGAAAACATGATTTCAGCAGTTTCTTCCGATTCCTTCGGATTTGTATCGGCTTCAGATTCTTCAGCTTTGGCTTCTTCTGCATTTTTATCAATGGAGTCCTTCATAGCTGTGCGGAGCGTAATCAAATCCTTGAAAATATCTCTCCGGAATTTTGCACGGTACAGGCGGGGAACAGTCGCACTCGCACGAAACAGAACGTCCTGCTCATCAATTTTAATTGTTCTGGTAAGAGCCATTCTATATCACACTCCTTACGGATTGGTAGAGAAGTCAGGCATATAGACAGCATCATACCACTCGTCATAAACCGTGCTGTCGGTAGACGGAACAGTTTTCGCCTTGACAAGTCCGTTCGGCAGGGGAACAGCTTTCAGGGAAAGCGTATCTGTCTGCGGCGTTTTGGTGTCTTCTGTGGTCTGTCCGTTCATAGCTGGTCTGGTTGTCGAGCATCTGTAGGAAACATGGCGTGTATGCGTTTTGTCGCCGTCAAATTCCCAGAACAGTGCAAACTCTGCCGGTTCTACATTGCTCTGCTCAACCAGTACGCCCTTGTTGTCCAGCTTTTCACCGAGAATATCTACAGCAAAAATCTGCGGAATCAGCGCAATTTCAAGGTCTCCTTCATAGCCGGAATTACTGCCGGTTACATAGTAAACGGTATTGTCTGCATAGAAGTTTTCGTTTTCGCCGTTTGCATCCAGTGAGAGATTGACTGCACCGGGAATTCTGACAGGTGTGCCGTAAGTGGGAGTCTGCCCATCTTCTGACCAGCTAAGGATTTTAGCGTAATGCACATTCGTCAGGCCGAATTTGACTTTGTTTTCATTAGTAGCCATTGATTAAACCTCCATCTCATAAATGACCTCATAGAGCTTTTCAGAATCTATGAATGTTTCTTCTTTTGTGTAATAGATTTCATGCGCTGTCAGCACATTTTCTATGATTTCTTCTGTTTCCGGTGATTTCAGGTCGGTGTACAGCTCGACTGCAAGCCGTTTTGACTTGAAATACATCAGATTATCTGCTGAAAACGTGTTCTCTCCGGGAGACAGGAACAGCAGAAACGGCGGTTCAGGGCTTTCACCCTCTGCAAAATGATGATAGGCATAGGGCAAACCTGTTTCAGACATCATCATACTAATTTCTTCGTAAGTCATCATAACACCTTCTCTATCAGTTCTGTCAGGAGCTGCTCGCCATGTTCTTCTGCTGCTTTGATGTGCGGTTTCGGAGAAACACTGCCGACAGTTCTGCCGCCTCTGCGGAGCGCATGACCATTTTCCAGCAAATGTGCTATCTGATATTTTCCGGCATGAACAGTGATATGCAGGGCATGTCCTGTTTCTTCGGTCAAAGAAGCTTTCCAACTTTTCGCATAGTCTCCGGTTCCTTTCGGAGAAGTCTGTGCAAGTTCTGTCTTGACTGAATTTGCCGTTTTCCGGACAGCCTTCTTTACATCAGCCTCCACTTTGTCAGAATATTGATGCAGTTCCCGGACGATTGCCCCTGCCAAATTCTCAATATCGATTTTATTGGATTTTCTTCCCATATCATGCACCTGCTTTCCGGACTTCACAGATAATTTCCAGATAATCTTTCTTTGTGAAATCCGGCTTGATTCCTGTGATGTCATACTCCAGCCCTGAAAATCTGACTCTGTGCGCTGTTGTGGTCAGCACTCTGGTATCTGACGACTGACGGACTTTGAACACTGTCTGCTGGATTTCCTTTGTCACTCCGGCGGCGGTTTCTTCAGAAGATGCCGTCACGGAGTTCCGCATATATGCCTGCGCCCACACGGAATACAGTTTTTTCCATGTATTCCGGTGATTGCCGATGCCGTCAATTTCCGTCACGCTGCCGAGAATATCAATTTTCTGATTCATTCTGCCGATTTCCATCAAAAGGCACCTTCTCTCTGTGCGAACAGCAGATAGCGCAGATTCATAGTTAGATTGTGATAATCTGCACCGTTTCGATTCTCGTACAGATACGACAGGCAGAATTTTATCGCTGTATCTGTCGTATCTGATTCAGAATCAAGCTCTTCTTCGGTCATCCGCCCAACATCCATGACAAGTTTCTTTGCCGTTAGAAGCAGACCTGAAATCAGAGCGTTTTCATCATCACTGTCAACACGGAGATATGCTTTGGCCTCATCCAGCGTAACAGCCATACCGTCACGCTTTCATTGTGAGAACCTTGATTGCCTCCGGAAGAATCAGCTTTCCGTCTACTCTCTGGCTTGCAAGGAAACCAATCTGACCGTTCATTGCGAACAGTTCATTCAGTCTCTTGAAACTTCTGCCCTGTCTGTCGCCAATCCAGTAATAGCTGAAATCACCAAATGCCATGCACTTTGCACCTGCTTCAATCTCAGGCACATAGGCAGAAGTGTAGTAAGGACGATTGAAAATCGTATCGGGAATGCCTGCTGAAACAGAAGGCTGCCAGATATAATTTCCGTTGCTGTCCTTGAGTTTGCGGAGAGCCTTGACCGTGCTGTCGTTCAGCACCCATACAGCCTTTTTACGGTAAGGACTTCTGAGAGAATAGAACAGTTCCATGACATCATCAAAAGCGATAGTCGCACCTGCGGTTGTAGCTCCGGCAGATGCACCGCCTGTTGCCGCAAAGATACCTGTAGGCTTGCCTGTGCCGTCACCGACAAAGAAGGCTTCTTCTTCCTTTGCACCGATTCTGCGTGCAAATTCCTTAGCAATGTAGGAAGGCATATCAAATGCGGAATCGTTGAGGAGTTCCTCGGAAATCTTGATAGCTGTACCAAGCTTGTATGCGGAAAGCGATGCCTGACCGAAAGCATCATCGGAGAGAGTATAGGCATCTTCTTCATCAAGCCAGCTTGCTCCGCCCTTGGAAGTGACGATAGGAATCTTGCGGTCGCCATTGGAAGTTTTAATAATTGTAGCAATTTTGCGGAAGATGTTTTCTTCTTCGAGAGCTTCAATGAGTTTTCTTTCAAACTCGTCAGGTACAAGATAGCCGCCTTCGGAATCCGTACCAACTTCGAGGTCGTTGCGTACATCGTAGTAGTTGCGGTTGCGGATGCTGTTCCAGAAAGCTGTGCTGTATTCCGCAGAGGCTGTGCCTGTCTTTGCTTTGTCTGCCTTTGTATCATTGGGCTTTCCAATAATCGGTGCAGAGGTAGGCTTGTTCATTTCGGCCTCGATTTCAGCCTGTCTTTCGAGTCTGCCGATTTCCTTGCCGAGGTCAACAATCTGCTTTTCAAGTGCATCATAGGTCTTGGCATCTTCATCACTGAGAGTGCCGTTTGCATTTCTCTTGCTGTCGAGGAAATCACGGGCAGTGTCCCATGCTTTCGCTCTTTTTTCTCTGAGTTCCTGAATCGTCATCGTAACATTCCTCCATTTCAATATTTCAGCAGTTCCAGCCGTTTTTCAAGCTGTGCTACTGGTGTACCTGTTGTTGTGTCTGCGGAAATTTTCTGCAAGAAACTGCCCATTGTTCTTGACGGAGAATAAGCCATTGAGGGAAGTTTATCCTCTTCCTTTTCGGATTCTTCCTCTTTTTCAGGCTCATCTTCTTCGGGTTCATCTTCCTCAAATGGGAGTTTCTTTTCTGCGAACAGAATGCCGTCCGCAAAACCGAGCTGTTTTGCTTTCTTGGCGTTGAACCATGTTTCCTCGTCCATAAGGTGAGAAAGTCTTGTTCTGGAAAGATGTGTCTTATCTTCATAGGCATTGAGAATGGTTTCCTTGACCTCTTCCAAAAGTGAGATAGCTTTCTCCATGTCAGCCTTATTGCCCATAGCCACCGTACTGGGGTTGTGAATCATCATCATACCAGTCGGACTGATAAGCGTTTCATCACCTGCCATTGCCACAACAGATGCAGCAGAGGCGGCAAGACCGTCAATCTTGACTGTGATTTTCCCCTTATGGCTGCGGAGCATGGTATAAATCTGACTTGCGGCAAACACATCACCACCGAGACTGTTAATCCAGACCGTGATATTGCCTGTGTGTTTCTTGAGTTCAGACTTGAACATAGCAGGAGTGATTTCATCACCAAACCAAGTCTCATCAGAGATTGCTCCGTCAAGATACAGTTCAGATTCTCCTGTGTCCTCGTTTTTCACCCAATCCCAGAACTTATTCATCTGCGGATTCCTCCTTTTCTGCGAATGCTCCTGCATCAGCAAGTTTAGTGAACGAACCGTTTACCAGATACAGATTGCCGCCGAGTTCATCAGGAATCTGGTTCATATCTTCCAATTCTCTGATGTCGTTGGCATTCATCCAGCCGTTCTGTCTTGCTGTAGCATAGCCCTGCATTCGGCTTGCATAGTCACCACGGAGCAGACCTTCCACATTGAACTTGATAAAATAAGTGCCTTTTTCCGAATCAGAAAGAAGTGCCTTCTGCATGGACTGCTCCCAGCGAACTATCCAAGGGTCAAGCGTGTATTTTACAAATTCAAGCGACTGTTGCTCAATGTTGCTGAATGTAGCGTGTTCCAAATCACCAATCAAATGCAGAGGCACTCTGTACAGACGAGCGATTTCTTCAAGCTGAAACTTTCTCGTTTCGAGAAACTGTGCCTCGTTATTCGGAATGGAAATTGGTGTGTACTTCATGCCTTCCTCAATGACTGCTACCTTGTGAGAATTTCCTGAACCATACGCTTGTCTCCAAGCGTTACGCACCTTTTCAGGATTCTTGATAACACCGGGGTGTTCAAGTACACCGGACGGACTTGCACCATTTGCGAAGAACGATGCGCCGTATTCCTCACAGGCAAGGGAAATGCCAAGAGCATTTTTTGCCATTGCGATTGGTGAATAGCCAACCAGACCGTCAAAGCCTAATCCGGGAATGTGCAGTACGTCTTCCGCACCAAGAACGATGTCTCCCATTTTCTTGACATTCGGATTGGCTTCATCGTATCGGCTGTAAATATAAATCAGTCTGTTCTTATCGTCACGGTCAACCTTTACACAGTCCGGCATAAGCGGATACAGCCCGACAACCTCGCCTCTGCCGTTGCGGATAATCTGTGCAAACGCATTCCCATAAATCAGCAAATGGCTCATCAGTGTTTCTCTGAATACGAATGAAGTCATTTCAGGGTTGGGCTGGTCGTGGAGCAAGAAATAAAGCGGGTGCTTTGGCACTCGCTCTTTTCCGTTGTCTGTGTATTTGTAAACGTGAAGAGGCAACTGTGCAATCGCCTCTGACAGCACTCTCACACAGGCATAAACCACAATGTGCTGTAATGCTGTCTTGTCCGTGACCCTCTTTCCGGCATTGCTCCTGCCAAAAAAGTAAGTATAAGACGGGCTATCATAGCTGTTTTTAGGCTTATCCCGTGACCGGAACAATCCGCTGAAAATACCCATAGTCATCATCTCCTATCCATGTTTGACACGGTCTTGCACCTCTTCACGCTTGGCATTGTTGAAACGGTCAAGCGTTCCTACGAGGTAGCCTGTGATTCTGCGTATCCGTTCAAACGGAACAGAATCATACTTGTATTTCAAATCCACAAAGTCACCGTCAAGATATATTTCCAGTTCTTCGATGATTTTGTCAGGATTTTTGCTTTTCACATAATCTGCATAGGCTCTCTGTTCCTGTTCAGCAACAGAGCCACCGATAACGGTTATCTTCATATCATCATCTCCGCTATATGACAAAAAGGTCACGTTCATCATAGATGCTTTCCGCTGTTTCTGCTCCGCACCGGATTGCACGGTCAAGAGCCATAATGGTGGCAACAGCTCCGTCAATTTTCTCCGTGGATTTTTCCTTGTCAGGCTTGATGTTTCCGGCAGGGTCGGTCTTGATGAAGATATTATCCATCATCCAGCGGAGAACAGGGTGTCCACCATGAGCAATCTGCTGATTCAAAACAAGTCTCATCAGTTCCTTGGTCGGTGGTGACATATCTTTATAGCCTTGTCCGAACTGCACCATTGTAAAGCCCAGTCCTTCAAGGTTCTGGCTCATCTGCACAGCACCCCAGCGGTCAAATGCGATTTCCTTGATGTGAAAACGCTGTCCGAGTTCATCAATAAAATTTTCGATAAAGCCATAATGCACCACATTTCCCTCGGTAGTCAGCAGAAATCCCTGCCTTTCCCAGATGTCGTAAGGCACATGGTCACGTCTGACACGCAGGTCAAGCGTTTCTTCTGGTAACCAAAAATAGGGCAGTATACTGTATTTGTCCTCTTCATCAACAGGAGGAAAAACAAGCACAAAAGCCGTGATGTCAGTGGTGGAAGAAAGGTCAAGACCGCCATAACAAACACGACCTTCGAGCTGTTTTTCAGATACACTGAAATTGCACAAGTCCCACTTCTGCATCGGCATCCAGCGGACTGACTGTTTCACCCATTGATTGAGTCGGAGTTGTCGGAAAGAGTTCTCCTCACCGGGATTTTCTTTCGCAGAATTGCAGGCAGTCACGACCTTATCCATGCCGATGGTTTCACCGAGCGAGGGATTGGCTTTCTTCCAGACCTCTGGGTCTGTCCAGTCCTCATCATCTTCTGCTCCGTAAATGACCGGATAGAAAGTCGGGTCGTGCTTTCTTCCTTCCAAAATGTCCTTTGCTTTCTGGTGCTGTTCATAGCAGATACTGTGTGTATCTGTTCCGGCTGTTGTGATAAGAAAATATAACGGCTGCATTCTGGCATCGCCAGAACCCTTTGTCATAACATCAAACAGCTTTCTGTTTGGCTGAGTATGCAGTTCATCAAACACGACTCCGTGAATGTTGAAACCATGTTTGCTGTATGCCTCGGCAGACAGAACTTGATAGAAAGAATTAGTTGGTATGTAAATAATCCGTTTCTGCGATGCGAGAATTTTCACTCTCTTGCTCAGAGCCGGACACATACGAACCATATCGGCGGCAACCTCAAAGACAATAGAGGCTTGCTGACGGTCAGCGGCACAGCCGTAAACCTCGGCTCGTTCTTCACCGTCACCGCAGGTCAGCAGAAGTGCAACAGCAGCGGCAAGTTCGCTCTTTCCGTTCTTCTTTGGTATCTCAATGTAGGCAGTGTTGAACTGACGATAGCCGTTGGGCTTTATCACACCGAACAGGTCACGAATTATTCGTTCCTGCCAGTCTATTAGTTCAAATTGTTTTCCTGCCCACGTTCCTTTGGTATGGCTCAGGCACTCAATAAAATTCACGGCATAATCAGCCGCCTTTTTACTGTAATGTGAATCTTCTGCCATAAATTTTGTAGGCTGATAGCCTTTCAGCTTTCGCAAGTTCTCACCTCCAAATAAGTCTCCTAAAGCCGTTTTAAGGGGCTTGTTTCAAAGTGGGGTAGTTTTGATATAATCCCCTTAGAGTAGACACAACAAAAAAGATCAAGGAGGATATAGTATGCCAAGAAATGCAAAATTGACAGATGAAGAGAGAATGTCAGCGGTACAGGAATATTTGGACGGAAAAGGCACGCTGCCGGGAATTG
>JAFRMZ010000159.1 GCA_017430465.1 Oscillospiraceae bacterium | reverse complement strand
GGGAGGATAGTATCAATAAATTTGCCAATCATGGAATGTTCGCTAGTGCCGATGAGATATAAATCTTCGCCTTCGATTTTATACATCATGCCTTCCATTTCGGCAAAGCTCATAACACCAGTAACGACATCGGAACGAATCATAAACGGAGGAATATAATAAGTAAAGCCTCTGTTAATCATAAAATCTCTTGCATAAGAGAGGATGGAGGAATGCAGTCTTGCAATATCACCGCAGAGATAATAGAAGCCGTTACCGGAAGTTTTTCTTGCAGAATCGAGGTCAATGCCGTTGAGTTTTTCCATAATATCGACATGATAAGGAATTTCAAAATCAGGGATAAAGGGTTCGCCGAATTTTTCGATTTCGACATTTTCGGAATCGTCCTTGCCAATCGGAACAGAGGGGTCAATAATGTTAGGAATAATCATCATGATTTTCTTGATTTCCTGTTGCATTTCGGCTTCTTTCTGTTCGAGGGCAGTCAGTTCGTCACCCATAGCAGAGACTTCAGCCTTGACAGCTTCGGCTTCCTCTTTCTGGCCTTTCGCCATAAGACCGCCGATTAATTTGCTTTTAGCTTTTCTCTGGGCACGGAGTTCATCGCCTTTCAGTTTGGCATCACGGAACTGCTTGTCGAGTTCGATAACTTCGTCAACGAGGGGCAATTTTTCGTCCTGAAATTTTTTCTTGATATTTTCCTTAACAATATCGGGATTGGTTCTTAAAAATTTCATATCTAACATAGTAAAAAATCCTTTCTGTGAAAATGTTCCACGTGGAACATTTTAAAAAATCAATCATAAGTTTCTTTATATTCGTCAACATACTGATAACTGCCGGCAAAGACTTCGCCTTTTTCATCATCGGGTGAGAGCAGTTCAGCGAGGAGTTTTAAATCTTCTTCATCATAGAATTCAAGGCTCAAAGTACCTTTGTTTTTCTTGAACTGGACTTTGACTTTTCTGCCGAGTCTGGTATGAAGTGCATGTTCGATTTCTCCGAAATAGGAAACGGATTTAGAAACCGGAATTTCGTCAAGACCTTTTGCATCTGAATCAGAAGCTAACTTTTCAATTTGCCTTACATTAAGCAGACCTTGTGCAGTTTTCTGCGCCGTGAGAAGCATTGCATTTTCATCACTGAAGCTTAAAAGGGCTTTGGCATGTCCGGAAGTGATTTCGCCTTTGACAAGCATATCCTGAATTTGTTGTGGAAGTTTCAGCAAACGCAGGGCATTGGTAACAGAACTTCGGGAACAGCCGACTTTTTTAGCAATATCTTCCTGCTTCATGCCGAAATCATCCTGAAGTCTCTGGAAAGCTTTGGCTTCTTCGACCGGATTCAGGTCTTCACGCTGAATATTTTCGATAAGAGCAATCTGGGCTGTTTCAACATCGGACAGTTCACGGATAACGACAGGTACTTCATCGAGGCCGAGCATTCTGGCAGCACGCCATCTGCGCTCGCCGGCGACAATCTGATAATTGCCGAGGGGCAGGGGACGGACGAGAATAGGCTGTAAGATTCCATGTTCACGGATAGATTCTGCCAGAGAAGAAATCGCAGATTCATCAAAATTTTTGCGGGGCTGATTCCGGTTAGGTTCAATTTCTGATAACCGGACAGTTTTTTTGGTTTGGATTTCGGCGGTATTATCTTCAAAAAGAGAGCCTAAGCCGCCGCCGAGTCCGCCTTTTGCCATAACATCACATCACTTTCTGTAACAGATTTTTGTTAGAATAAATCGGAATTTACATGTGTTTCCGAACCACTGAGGGCAGGATATGTTCTTTTTGGATTTTTGGGAAACCAGCCTTTCAGCACACGCTGTTCCTGTTCAAACAGTTCTTTAATGCTCCAGAAAGAACTTGCTGAAATCACTGCAAAAGCACAGCTCAGGCAAGCATTTTGTATCAGGAAAGAAGGAATCAGAAACAACATGCCGGCAATGACAAAAGCTGGCCATATTTTTTTGGAAAAATAATATTCTGCCCATATCACAATGGGATGAAAAAGCCCGATAATCAGAAAAGAAATTATGCCGACAAGAATACCAGTAAAATTCATATATTCGCCTTTCAGATTAATCTTTTGCAATATTCAGGCGCAGTTTCATGATACTGTTCAGCGGTTCGCCGAGGAGTTCTTTTCCGAGGCATTCATAAGCAATTGTACCTTTGGAATGCTTATCATAATACATGACAGGTTTTCCATAGCTGGGTGCTTCGGAAAGGCGGACATTTCGGGGAATTTTAGTCTGAAAGATTTTTTCCGGAAAATATTTTTCAACTTCTTCCACAACTTGTTTCGAGACATTCAGGCGGTTATCATACATAGTAAAAACAATGCCGAGAATAGCAAGCGAAGGATTATAATTTGCTCTGACAAGCTTCATTGTATTGACGAGCTGGGTCAGACCTTCCAGAGCATAATATTCAGCCAGCATAGGGATTAAAATTTCATCACATGCTGTCATGCCGTTCAGTGTGAGCTGCCCGAGTGCCGGAGGGCAATCAATAAAAATAAAATCATAATCTTCTTTGATGGTGAGCACCTGCATTTTCAGCCGGTTGAAACGCTGTTCCATATTGACGAGTTCGATTTCAGCACCAGCTAAATCAGAAGTTGCGGGAACAACAGAAACATTCTGGAATTCCGTCTGCACAACAGCATCCTGAATTCTGGCTTTTCCTGTAAGTACTTCATAAGCGGAATATTTCAGGCCTTTTTTGCGGATACCGAAGCCTGTGGTTAAATTTCCCTGTGCATCAATATCAATGCAGAGAACTTTTTTTTCTCTTGTGCCGAGATACGCTGCCAGATTGACAGTAGTGGTAGATTTGCCCACGCCGCCTTTCTGATTGGCGACAGCAATCACTTTACCCATAGTTAAGGATAACTCCTTTCTGTTTTGAACTTCTTCTTTATTATAGCATGTTTCAGCAGATTTGTAAAGATAATTTGAAAATTTTGCAGAAAAAATGTTCCACATGGAACATCATCCGGATTAGGGATAATGTTCCACGTGGAACATAAATTTAAAAAAATTAATTTTTCTGATTCAAAGGAATGCGGATTCGGTATTCAATATAATCGGAAAACTGCATTTTCTGTGATTCGGCTGAGATTCCGGCCGCCTGCATGGTTTCTACTGCTTTCTGAATGGTATTGGTAAACAAGCGTACATCCCGAAATAATACACTTCGCTTGCGGAAATTTTCCTGTTCTCTGGTATGATTGATTTTTTCTTCAATAAACTGTTCTGTTTTCTCTACATTAAGGCCAAGTTTTGTAATTTTTTCAAGTACAGCCATACGTTCTTCCGGACTTGCAAGTTTCAGGAGTGCACGGGCATGACGTTCTGTAAGCTGATTTTCCAGAATATAATTTTTCTCTTTTTCCGTCAGGCGCAGAAGCCGAAGCTTATTGGCAACCGTACTCTGTGCCCGACCTAACTGAACCGCTGCATCTTCCTGCGTCATGCCGTAATAAGTAATTAATTTTTCCAGAGCTGCTGCTTCTTCAAAATAATTCAAATCCTGTCTCTGGATATTTTCTACCAGTGCCAGAATTGCGGAATTTCTGTCATTGATTTCCATCACAATACAGGGCACACAGCGAAGGCCTGCAATTTTT
>JAFRMZ010000158.1 GCA_017430465.1 Oscillospiraceae bacterium | reverse complement strand
TTGTCATAATAGGGGTTATGGCTTGCAGAAATCATGATACCGCAGTCGAGACCATCTGTTTTTGTGACGTATGCGACAGAAGGCGTTGTTGTGACATGCAGAAGATAGGCATCTGCACCGGATGCCGTCAGTCCGCCGACAAGCGAATATTCAAACATATAGCTGGAACGTCTGGTATCTTTGCCGATGACGATTCTCGCCGGAGTGGTATCTCCTTTCTGTCTTTTGCGTTCTCCATAATACCAGCCGAGAAAACGGCCAATCTGATAAGCGTGGTCGGCTGTCAGATTTTTATTGGCTTCCCCACGGAAACCATCTGTCCCGAAATATTTACCCATAATAAAAATCTCCTTATTCTGAAATAAAAAAATCAACGATTTTATTATAGCATAATTTATAGGAAAAGTCAATCAATTTTCTGATTTTTCCGGCAGTTCCGGCGGATTCTGCATTGCAGGCCGGCTCTTGATATGCTTGCCGACAATTTCGGAAACATCCGAAACGGTCATAAATGCCGAATAGTCATCTTTTTCGATAATTTTTCTCATTGTAGACAGTTCAATTCTGGTGATGACGCAGTACAGAACAATTTTTTCTCCGGAGATAAGACCGCTTCCCTCGATAAGCGTCACGGTTCTGCCGAGCGTTCTGTAAATATCCTCTGCAATGGCTTTTCCGTTGTTGGTGATAATCATCACGGCCTTGCCCTCCTGCATACCGGTATTGACAAAATCTTCAATTTTGGAAACAATGACATAAGTCAGCATACTGTACAGTGCCCTGTCGAGTTCAAAAATAAATCCGGCGGTCAGGTAGATGATGATATTAAAAATCAAAATAATCTGTCCGACAGAAAGATGAAATTTTTTGCTGATTAAGATAGCGACAGCTTCCGTACCGTCAAGGCATCCGCCGTTGACTAGCACCAGCCCGACACCGAAGCCTAACAGCAGTCCGCCGAATACGGTTGCCAGAAGTTTATCTTCTGTAATGACGATTTCATGAAAGAATTCCGTTCCGAACGCTTCCAGTGCGACTGAGAAAACTGCCATTGCGGTGATAGTTCTGGTAAAGAATGATTTCTCCAGTTTTCTGCCTCCAATCCAGACAAGAGGAAGATTCAGGCAGATAGTGAGAATACCAAGAGGGAGTTTTGTCAGTGTGCTGATAATCATAGAGATACCGACCATTCCGCCGTCCATAATCTGAGACGGCACAAGAATTTTCTCCAGTGCAAATGCTGCAATGATACTTCCGAGAATCAGGAGTCCGTAATGAATGACAGTGTTCTTTTTCTGCATAAAATTTCTCCTTTCTGATAATGCTTATTTTATCTTATTCCAGCCGAATTCCGGATAGACTTTTTCGATTTCGGTCAGGAGCTTTTCGCCGAATATCCAGACTTCCTGTCTCCACGGATGGCCGAGATAACCGAACTGAAAATTCTGCCCGATAAAAAAATAATAATCCCCATCCGGCAGAAATGCCGGAAAATATACAGAATAACCGCCGTCAGCATAACGCTCGTCCTCTTTCCGGAAACTTTTCATTTCTTCGGATTTTCGGGGGTCAAAGAGAAAAGCCGAATGTTGCCAGTCAAGAGCATAGATTTTCTGACCCGATTCTGTAACAGAAATCAGGATTTCCGGCATTTTGAGAGATAACAAATCTATCTGACTGTCTGTCATGCTATCAATTCCGTAAACAGCATAAATTTCCGGAATCTGAAACGGCAGAGGCACGTTCATGGAATGCCCCCGATATATACAGGAAGGCGAAAATTTTAATTTTTCATACACCTGATTCCAGATGTTAGTATATTCCGGTGTATTATCAATCAGCATGAATTTCTCCCTTCTGATAGCACAAAAGCCGGAACTTGTCCGGCTTTTGAAAATCATTAAAAACAATATTACAGCTTGATTTCATGAATCCAGCCTTCGGGAGCTTCGAGTCTGCCCATCTGGATTCCGGTGAGTGTGTCATAAAGCTTCTGAATGGTTGCGCCCATTTTTTCCATACCTGCCGGAAATTCGATAACTTCGTCATGATTCACAATCTTGCCAACCGGAGAGATAACAGCCGCTGTACCGCACAGACCACATTCTGCAAAGTCTTTTACTTCGCTGAACAGAACTTCACGGGTTTCGACTTTCATGCCGAGTACATGTTCTGCAACATATACCAGAGAACGTCTTGTGATAGACGGCAGGATACTATTGCTCTTAGGTGTTACGACTGTACCGTCCTTTGTGACAAACAGGAAGTTTGCACCGCCGGTTTCTTCTACTTTGGTATGGGTTGCAGGGTCGAGGAACATATTTTCATCATAGCCCTGACGATGTGCATCCATCAGAGTATGCAGGCTCATAGCATAGTTCAGGCCGGCCTTGATATTGCCTGTTCCGTGAGGTGCGGCTCTGTCAAGGTCGCTGACTCTGATAGTAATCGGCTTTGCACCGCCCTTGAAATACGGTCCTACCGGTGTACAGAACATTCTGAACTGATATTCTGTTGCAGGCTTGACACCGATAACAGAATTGATGTCGAACATATACGGACGCAGATACAGTGTTGCACCGCTTCCGTAAGGCGGAACCCATGCAGCATTGGCCTTGACAACCTGTTCTACAGCATCAATAAATCTTTCTTTCGGGAAAACCGGCATTTCGAGACGTTCTGCGGAAGATACCAGTCTGTCAGCATTCAGGTCGGGGCGGAATGTAACAATTCTGCCGTCCTGCGTGGTATAAGCTTTCAGACCTTCAAAAACGGTCTGCGCATACTGAAGAACGCAGGCACATTCATTCATTGTGATATTGGCATCTTCTGTCAGAGTGCCGTTATCCCAAGCACCGTCTTTATAATTGGAGACATAACGCTTGTCTGTCTGCATATAGCCGAAGCCGAGATTGCCCCAGTCGATGTCTTTCTTTTCCATGATAAAAAGCCTTCTTTCTGATAGATTAAAAATTTATATGCGTTCTGCAATCAGACTGCCCATTTCGGAGCAGGATACCTGTTTGCAGCCGTCAGACATAATATCACCTGTCCGGAAACCTTCCTGCAATACTTTCTGAACAGCATGTTCGACAGCGTCAGCTTCTTCCTGCAAATCGAGGGAATAACGCAGGAGCATTGCGCCTGAGAGGATTGCCGCAATCGGATTTGCGATATTTTTTCCGGCAATATCGGGAGCAGAACCGCCGCTGGGTTCATAAAGTCCGAATTTGGTTTCATTCAGGCTGGCAGACGGGAGCATTCCGAGTGAACCTGTCACCATAGCGGCTTCATCGGAGAGAATATCGCCGAACATATTTTCTGTCACCATAACATCGAAGTGCGCCGGATTCTTGACAATCTGCATTGCAGTGCTGTCAACAAGGGCATGTTCGAGGGTTACTTCGGGGTATTCCTTAGCGACATCTTCCACGACTTTTCTCCAGAGTCTGGAAGAATCCAGAACATTAGCCTTATCTACGCTGGTGACTTTTTTCCGGCGTTTCATAGCGACTTCAAAAGCCTTGACAGCGATTCTTCTGATTTCGTTTTCGTTATAGCTGAGGGTATCGACAGCCGTCATCACGCCGTCAACTTCTTCTGTTCTGCGTTCGCCGAAGTAGAGACCGCCGGTAAGTTCACGCATGATGAGCATATCAAATCCCTGAATGCTGATGTCTTCACGGAGGGTGCAGGCCTGTCTTAATTCCGGATACAGGACGCAGGGTCTTAAATTGGCGAACAGTCCGAGAGATTTTCTCAATTTGAGCAGGCCGGCTTCAGGTCTGAGGTTTGCCGGAAGCTTGTACCACGGAGAGGTAGTTGTATTTCCGCCGATAGAGCCCATGAGGACAGCATCACTGTCCTTGCACGCCTGAATGGTTTCCTCCGTAAGGGGCACGCCGTTGGCATCAATGGAACAGCCCCCCATAAGGAGCTGAGTATAATTAAATTTATGATGATATGTTTCAGCGACTTTGTCGAGCACCTTCATGGCTTCCGTCACGATTTCAGGGCCTATGCCATCACCTTTGATAACACCGATCTTATAATTCATGTCGATTCTTGAACCGCCTTTCAAAAAAATTGCTGTATTTATTATACTACTTCCGGAACAAAATGTCAATCTTTTTTCGCCATAATTTTTTTCTGAATTTTCTTGAAATTATCACAATAGTATGCTATAATAGAATTACTGCCATCCGGAACGAAAGGAGAGAACCGCCCATGAAACGCTATATGACAGTCTATCTGCAATGGCTGACCCAGAAACTACAGAATGCCGACAAACTCACCGGACAGGAAATTTCTGCACTCCGGAAGGAAATTCTCGTGCAGATTGGCTTTATGCAGCACGAAAGACTTGTGCATTTTCTGGTAGTGATTCTGGTCGGACTTGCTTTTTTTCTGACAATGGGTTTTTATCTCTATTTCAAGACTACCGGACTGGCTCTGCTTTGTCTCATGCTGCTGGGGCTGTTAGCTCCGTATCTCTGGCATTATTATTTTCTGGAGAATACCACGCAGAAGATTTATATTCTCTATAACCGTGCAGCAGCTCTTGACGACAAGACCGACTATCCCAACACGGACAAAATCACGGACAAGCTGGGACAGTTCTGAGTTTATTTTTTTAAGAAAGGAATCATGATTTTTATGGACAAAAATCAAACCCCCGAATCTCCTGAACAGGAAGAATATACCGGTATTCTGGGAGATTATCAGGAATCCGCCGAACCGGAAGCCAAACCAGAACCGGTTTCTGAACCTGCGGAAAAACCAAAGAAAAACAACGCCCTGAAAATTGCCGGCATTGCTGTCGCATCTGCCGCCATTCTGGGATGTTTGGGCTTTCTTGGTGTCAAGGTCTGGAACAATCCGGACAGAAATGCAGAATCTCTGCAAAGTGAACTGACAGCATCTGAAAACGAGTCTGTTCCCGATGCCGCCGCTTCCCTGCCGGCGAATCCGGATGCCGCCGTATATTCCGAAAACGGTGAAATTTCCCCTGTTCTGATGGGATGTTTCTATCATGATTATCTGAATCAGGTCGCTTCTGCCCTGTCCTATTATGGTCTGGATGCCGAAACTTCCAATCTGAAAGAAGAAAAACTTCCTGAAGATACCGGCGAAGACATGACTTGGTTTGAATACATCATGGCACAGGCAAAAGCTTCTGCTTCTCAGCTTCTTGTCTTTCAGGAGGCCGCCAATGATGCCGGCTATACCATGACCGATGAGGATAAACAGAGTGTCGAAGAACAGCTCGCCGCTGCTGATTTGACTACCTACGGCAAAGAGGCTACCGAAGAAGATGTCCGCACAATGATTGAAATGCAGGTGCTCGCTTCTTCCTATTTCAATCATATTCTGGAAAACATGGAATTCACTGATGATGAACTGGATGCTTATTATCAGGAAAATAAAAATCAGTTCGATACCTGCGGTCTGATGGGCTTCAGCATTCCTTACGAAGTACCGGACGCAACTGCCGAAACCGATGCCGAAACAGAAGCAGAATCCGAAACGCCCAGCCTGACAGAAGAACAGGCAAAAGCTTTTGCAGATAATCTCATGAAAGCCACTTCTCCCGAAGATTTTGAAAAACAGGTGTATGACATTCTGCTGAACTATCAGGGCTACACAGAAGAAGAACTGACCGACCTGCGTGCCTCCATCTCCAATGACAGCTTCTCCTATACAGATGGCTTTGAAGTTTCCGACTGGGCATTCGGCGGAACTGCCAAAGTCGGTGATACTTATCTGATGGAAAAAGAAGGTTATTATTCTGTTTATCTGCTGACCAAAGAAGCCAGCCTTGATAATACCAATACTGTCAATGTCCGTCATATTCTGTTTTCGATTTCCAATCATACAGAATCCGATTCCGAAAACGAAAGCAAATCCGAAGAAGAATCCGAAACACAGGCAGAAACTACCGCAGAAGAAGCCGAAGCTGCTGAAAAAGCCGCACTCGAAACCTGCTGGACGTATGCCAGAAATGCGCTCTCTGAATGGGAAAAAGGCGATAAAACCGAAGACAGCTTCGCTGAACTTGCCAATCAGTATTCTGAAGACCCCGGCTCAAACACCAACGGCGGACTTTATGAAAAAGTTTACCCCGGCCAGATGGTGGATACTTTCAATGACTGGTGCTTTGACCCTTCCAGAAAAGTCGGCGATACCGGTCTTGTTGAAACCAGTTACGGCGTACATGTCATGTACTTTTCCGGTACGGGTGAACCGCTTTGGAAAGATTCCGTACGGAATGCCCTTCAGTCTGACAGCGTCGACAACTGGTATAATGAACAGGAAGCCAAATATCCTGTTGCATTCAACGATGATATTATCAACGCTATCGAATAAGGCAGGCTTCTATGACGAAAAAACAACGTGCGGAAAAAGCCGTGCAGATTCTGAAAGACTACTATCCGGATGCGGCCTGTTCGCTGATTTATGACGAACCTTATCAGCTAATGATTGCCGCACGCCTCTCAGCGCAGTGTACTGACGCAAGAGTTAATATCGTTACCAAGACATTATTCAAGAAATATCCGACTCTGCAATCTTTTGCAGATGCGGACTTAGCCGAACTGGAACAGGATATTAAACCCTGCGGATTCTATCATCTCAAAGCCAAGAGCATTATTGAAGCCTGTCAGAGATTACAGAATGTCTATCACGGGGTTGTGCCTGATACGCTGGAAGATTTGCTGACACTTTCCGGCATCGGCCGGAAAACAGCGAATCTGCTGATGGGCGATGTCCATCACAAGCCTGCTGTTGTGACAGATACACACTTTATCCGCATCACGGGAAAATTAGGCCTGACCAGAGAAACAGCCCCTCCCAAAGTGGAAGCTGACCTGAAAAAACTGCTTCCGCCGGAAGAATCTTCCGCATTCTGCCACCGGATTGTGCAGTTCGGGCGGGATGTTTGTCGGGCAAGAAGCCCGAAATGCAGTATCTGCCCCCTTTCAGAAATCTGTACAGCAAAAGCTATTGACAAAACAGGAAAAATCGGCTAAAATAATTATATATAAAATTTTAAAATAAGGCGGTATCGCAAATGGGTATTTTAACAGCAATTTTCGGCTCATACAGTGCCAAGGAACTGGAACGCATCAAGCCTATCAAAGACAAAGTCCTTGCACTGGAAGAAGAATATAAAGCTCTGTCCGATGCAGAGCTGAAGGAAAAAACCGTAGAATTCAAAGAAAGAATCAAAGAAGGTACTGACACGCTGGATACACTTCTTCCGGAAGCACTCGCAACCGTCCGTGAAGCCGGTGCGAGAGTACTCGGCAAACGTGCCTTTGAAGTCCAGATTATCGGCGCAATTGTACTGCATCAGGGACGTATTGCAGAAATGAAAACCGGTGAAGGTAAAACACTTGTCGCATGTCTGGCCGCCTATGCCAATGCGCTTTCCGGAAAAGGCGTGCATGTTGTCACTGTCAACGACTATCTGGCAAAGACACAGTCGGAAGAAATGGGCAAAGTTCACAGATTTCTCGGCCTGACAGTCGGCTGTATTCTGCACGGCCTGACCAATGCTCAGAGACGTGCAGCGTATGCCTGCGATATTACTTACGGAACAAACAACGAATTCGGTTTTGACTATCTGCGTGACAACATGGTGACCTACAAGAAAGACATGGTACAGCGTGAACTGAATTTCGCCATTGTGGACGAAGTGGACTCCATTCTGATTGATGAAGCCCGTACGCCTCTGATTATCTCCGGTCAGGGCGACAAGTCAACGGAATTATATACAATTGTTGACAAGTTCGTCAAGACGCTGACACCTATCACATTCGTGGAAATGGATGACAAAGTAGACCAGGAAGAAATCTCCGAAGGTGCAGACTATATCATTGATGAAAAGGCAAAGACAGCCACTATCACAAAACAGGGTGTGGAAAAGGCCGAAAAGCATTTTCATGTTGATAACCTGATGGCGCAGGAAAATATGACACTTTTGCATCATATCAATCAGGCACTGAAAGCTGTCGGGGTCATGAAGAATGATATTGATTATATCGTTGAAGATGATGAAGTAGTTATTGTAGATGAATTCACCGGCCGTAAGATGCTCGGCAGACGTTTCAATGACGGACTGCATCAGGCAATTGAAGCCAAGGAAGGTGTAAAAGTTCAGCGTGAGTCGAAAACGCTTGCAACTATCACATTCCAGAATTATTTCAGACTATACGCAAAACTTTCCGGCATGACTGGTACAGCGATGACCGAAGAAGACGAATTCAAGGAAATCTATAAATTAGACGTTATCGCAATTCCGACCAACAAGCCGGTACAGCGTATCGACCATCCCGACCAAGTATATCGCTCCGAAAAAGGTAAGTTCTTAGCCATTATCGAGCAGATTGCAGAATGCAACAAGAAACAACAGCCTGTTCTGGTTGGTACAGTCTCTATCGAAAAATCCGAATTGTTATCCGCACTGCTGAAAAAGCGTGGTATCAAGCACGAGGTTCTGAATGCAAAGTATCATGCCAAAGAAGCCGAAATCGTAGCACAGGCCGGCAAACTCGGTGCAGTTACCATCGCCACCAACATGGCCGGACGTGGTACGGACATTATTCTTGGCGGTAACGCAGAATTCACCTCCCGTGCAGAACTGCGCAAGCTCCAGAAGGAAAACGGCGAACAGCTCTATGATGATGCTGTCATCAATGAAGCTATCGGCTTTGCAGATACTGACAATCAGGAAATTCTGGAAGCCCGTGAAGTTTACAGAAAACTTTACAAGAAATATGATGAAAAAGTCAAGGAAGCTGCTGTTGCTGTCCGTGAAGCAGGCGGATTGTTCATCATTGGTACAGAACGTCACGAATCCCGCCGTATTGATAACCAGCTCCGTGGCCGTGCCGGCCGTCAGGGTGACCCCGGCGAAAGCCGTTTCTTCCTGTCCGTAGAAGATGACCTGATGAGAATCTTTGCCGGCGACAGAATGGAAGCTGTCATGAAATCCCTCAATGTCGAAGAAACCCAGCCTATCGAGAGCAAATGGCTGACAAAAATCATTGCATCTTCCCAGAAAAAGGTAGAAGGCAGAAACTTCAGCATCCGTAAGAATACCCTGAATTATGATGATGTTATGAACGCCCAGCGTGAAATCATCTACAATCAGAGAGCACAGGTACTCAACGGCGAAGACTTGCACGAATCCATTCTCAGCATGATGGATGAACTGGTGAAAAACATCACAAACCAGTACATTGCGGAAGAAGAAGAACAGGACAACTGGAATCTTGTCGGCCTGAAAGATTACTTCTACGGCTGGCTTCTGGAAGACGGTGACCTTGTCTTCTCTGAAGAAGACCTTGCAAAGCAGACCAAAACCAGCATTACAGATTTCTTAATCAGCAAGATGAAATCCAGATATGAAGAAAAAGAAAAGAATTACGGTGAAAAAATCATCCGTGAGCTGGAACGTGTTGTCATGCTCCGTGCAGTGGATACCAAGTGGATGGCACATATTGATGACATGCAGGAATTAAAGAGAGGTATCAGCCTCAGAAGCTACGGCCAGAAAAATCCTGTTGTCGAATATCGTTACGAAGGCTTTGAAATGTTCGATGCTATGGTAGAAAGCATCCGTGAAGATACTGTCCGTATGCTTCTGACTATCCAGATTCAGCAGCAGGAACAGCCTCAGCGTCAGCAGGTTATGACACCTTATGCGCCCAATGCCGGAAGCCCCGAAGCTAAGAAAAATCAGTAAAAATCATACTGTCAGAAAAACAGCTCTCTCCTGCTTGGGAGAGAGCTGATTCTGGTTGAAAGAAGGTGTTTTTTTGGAATATCTGAATTTTGCAGAATTTTATGATGCTCTGACCGAAAACGTAGAATATCCAAAACGTGCACAGCGCATTGACTTTCTGATAAAAAAATATCTGCATACAGATACAGACGGCCGTCTTCTGCTGGATTTGGCCTGCGGAAGCGGTTCGCTCAGCGAAGAACTTGCAAAATTAAATTATGATGTCATCGGGGTGGATAATTCCCCTGCAATGCTGAATCAGGCGATGCTGAAAAAATTAAAAAGTCAGCTTCCGATTCAGTATCTCTGTCAGGATATGAAAGAACTTGACATGTTCGGAACGATTGATGTCACGGTCTGTACACTCGACAGCCTGAATCATCTCAAAGATGCCGATGAAATTCAGCAGGTTATCAATAAAGTTTCGCTGTTTGCCCAGCCGGGGGGATTGTTCATCTTCGATATGAACACCCTCTACAAGCATCATGAAATCCTGAAAGATAAAATTTTTCTCTATGATACGGAACAGGTATTCTGCACATGGGAAAACCGTCTGCACGGCGATACTGTCGAAATGCAGTTGACTTTCTTCGCTCATGATGAGGAATCCGACAGCTATTACCGTTCGGATGAATTCATCACGGAAACCGCCTATCCGGTTGATTTGATTGAAGAAATCATCAAAAAAGCCGGTCTGGAACTTCTCGCCGAATTCGATGCTGATAACAATCTAGATGTGCCCGAACAGCTCTCCCCCGTTTCGGAAACAACGCAGAGAATTTTATTTGTCACGCAGAAACCGCTGATATAAATCGGAATCCGGCGACTTAATTTAATCAGAATAAGAAACAGAGGTGAAAAAATGAAACAACAGCAGCAATGGGTAAAGGATTTAATGTTTTATTTGATTTCTTCAATAAAAGAATATAACGCAGTGAAAGAAAAAGACTTGGACGCAAAAGGACTGAAAGCAAAAGGACTGAAAGCAAAAGGATATATATATACCATTCAAGCGGCAGCAGATAATTATGCAACAATATATTGGCATGAAAAAGAAGAAAAAAATATTAACATATATCCAGCTGGAAGGTACGGTTCTAAATTTAAAGCGGGTTATTATAATAATGTCCTGATGAGCAAAAAGGCATACGATTTGTTATGTGAGTTTTTGAAGGGCAAAAAAAGTGAAAATGAATTAAAAAAGAACTTGCATGGTGAACACTTAACTCCAATGTCTTATACAATAGGTAAATTAAATAATCTTATAGATAAAAATTTGACCGATGATGAGATAAAAAAAGAAATAGACTATGCTTTTTCAGATGCTAAATATTGCATCATCACAAAAGAAGAACAACACCTGCTGGATGGAGCGAAACAAAATTATACGACAGATGAGATTGAAACATTCTTATCTGAATATAAGGAAATTCATACTGCTCTGCCTGATTATGTAGAATCAGATTTTCGTGAACTGGAAGGAGAACGAAAGCAGAGTTTTGGATTTGGTGCTATAAGATTATTTATTATGCATAATCATGGAGTGAATTTTGTAGATGCAAATGGTAACCTTAAATCATTTAAAGAATGTATAGAATACTTAGAAGATGATAATTATATTATTTAATTCGTATATGATGTTCAGAAAGGAATAATTTACATGAGTATTATTAAAAGAGCCATTTCCGCAGACGGCAGTGTTATCGCCTCTGCCATTGATGCCACGGATATGGCAAATCAGATTGAAAAATTCCATCATCCTTCGGCAGTCGTGACCGCCGCACTCGGACGGCTCTCGATAGCTGCTTCCCTGATGGGCTATAATCAGAAAAATGAAGATGACAAGCTGACACTCCGTATTGACGGAGACGGTCAAATCGGGAGCATGATTGCTGTTGCTGACAGTCACGGCAATGTCAAGTGCTGTGCTGATAATTATATTGTCGAAATCCCCCTCAACGATAAAAACAAGCTCGATGTCGGCGGAGCAGTCGGTGCAGGCACGCTTTCTGTCATCAAGGATTTAGGCCTGAAAGAACCTTATGTCGGTACAATTCCGCTGGTATCCGGCGAAATCGCTGAGGATATTGCAGAATATTATGCCTCCAGCGAACAGATTCCGACTGTACTGAGCCTCGGCGTTCTAGTTGCGCCGGATTTGACTGTCAGACATGCCGGCGGATTTCTGATTCAGCTCCTGCCATTTGCGGATGAATCCTGCATTCCGGTGCTGGAAAAAAACATCGCCATGATGCCGAATGTCACCAAAATGCTCGAAAACGGCATGACCGCCGAAGAAATCGTTCTGAAATGCCTCGAAGGTTTAGAACCGAATCTGCTTGACGAAGCTGAAGCCAATTATCAGTGCGACTGCTCCAGAGAACGCACTTCCAGAGTATTAATCAGCATCGGAAAGGAGGAACTTCAGAAACTTGCCGATACCAACGAAAATATCGAAGTCTGCTGTCATTTCTGCGATAAGAAATATATCTTCACGCCGGATGAAATCCTGAATCTGATGCAAAAATAAGCGGAATATCTGTTATCATAAAAAATCAGACCTGAAAGCCTTCGCTTACGGGTC
>JAFRMZ010000157.1 GCA_017430465.1 Oscillospiraceae bacterium | reverse complement strand
GTACAAGTTCAATATTTCCGCCGGCAGAACCGGTCATGGCTTTCAGGACATAATCAGGATTGGCAACAGAATGAATATAATAATATGCCGTGCCGTGATTGAACGGTGTCAGCTTCCACTGCTGACAGGGCAGGCCGTTGGCATCCCACTGCTGACTATTTGTGCCTTCTTCCATTTTGCCGTCTTTGACATCCATCACAAGACCGCTGTTGACGTTGCGGAATGTATAATAGACACTGGTATCCATTTCGGTATCACCGATTTTCATGAGGCCGGCCACAAGTTCGGCATTTTTCTGCGCACCTTTGGCACTTTGATGCAGGTCATCACCGGAGGCATAATATTCTGTCATAGCGTCATAACCGCCGATACTGATGCCGAAGTTCTGCCATGCTGTAAACAGGTCAACGACAGTGACCTGCTGTTCGCCGGCGATTTTGTCGAGTTCTCCGCCGAACCAACGGCCTCCGAGCAGTTTGCTCCGGCTCAGGTCGCCGTGTCTTCCCTGCTGTTTGACAAGAATCACGTTCATGCCTTTGGATTTTGCAGTTTTGACCATTGCCGTGACAACGTTATAATATTCTTCAGCGTTGGAATAATTTGTATCGTTAATGCCGATGGAAATAATATAATAATCGCCGGCTTTGCCGTAAGCCTTAATCGGGTCGAACTGTCCGCCGTCATAGAAGCCTTTGGCATACTGTCCGCTGGAAGCCTGATTCCGGATTTCAAACACATTGGTATTGATATAATTTTTCAGATACTGTCCCCAGCCGTGCTGTTTGCTGTCCGGCTGATTGTAGTAATTGGCGACTGTAGAATCTCCGCATATCCAGACAGTAGGGCGCATCTGGCCGGTTGTGTTGAGCTGGGTAATCTCGATTGACGAGATGGAATATTCTGCATTTTTCATGCCTGCCACGGCCTGAATATTTAACTGCCCGTCTGTCACGGGCACTTGAATGCTTTCGGTAGCATTGTTGCCGGTGAGATTAATCATCTGCAACATGCCCTCCGCCCTGATAGAAGTACGTGGGCTGTTGCCGGTTGTAACAGTAAGCTGATACAGACCTTTTGGCAAATCGACATTAAAAGTGCCTCCTGTAAACTTAACGGCATCGGACAGCGCACCTGAGCCGTTTGCCTTTACATTTGAGACACTGCCGGAAAAGCCGTATCCTCTGGACTGCTGATAGGAATCTCCTGCGGATACGCCGGTATATCCGCCTGCTGTACCAGCTCCCCCAAGGTCAAACTTCCAGTTTGCAGATACTGCATCCGCCTGCATAGGTTTTGCCGGAAAGCCGGAAAAAGCTGAAAATGCAAGCATTGCCGAAGTGATTCCGCTGACCCATTTTTTGTGTAGCCAACGCATGATAATTCCTCCGTTCAATAATTTATATTTTTATTTTGGACATAATTTGTCCATATTTTTATTATACCAGAAGAACTGCTTTCTCCGCAACCCATTATTTGCATAAAAAGTGGATTTTCTGTATGAAATTTGCGGTCTGTCCTGCATTGGATTTCAAAAAACCTGTCCTCATGCCAAGAACAGGTTTTTTCTTCGGGATTATTTAAAAATAAATCTGCTGAAATTATACAGGTGCGCCCGTATGCAATTTCCGCCGTGATAACCGCCGTTGACATAGTGCCAGATATGCGGTACTTGATTTTTCTCCAGAATTTCATGATAGCCGGACGGAGTTGTATACACTACCGTATCATTAGAACCGGCTGTCAGAAGCAACAGATACGGCGCATTCTCCTTGAATCTGAAATCCGCTTCGCCGATAAGCCCCGGAGATACCCCCGGTGCAGGGCAGACAGCTCCGACATAGCCGAATAGTTCCGGCTTTTTCATGCTGATATAGAGAGATTCTCTGCCACCCATGGAAAATCCTGTCAGGGCTGTATTTTCCCTGCCGGTCTTGACAGAATAATGTGATTCCACATAGGGCATAAGGTCATTTGTCAGTTCGTTAATAAAATTATCATAAGCAGAATTGTTAAAATCATCCATTCCGGAACATGCCGGCTGAGTTTCGCTGGCATAGATATAGGGGAACACGACAATCATATCTTCTGCTTCGCCGGAAGCGATAGCATTTCCGATAATCTGACGGGTTTTCATAGTTTCGTCTTCTTCGGAGACAAGCGTGTCTTCGTTCTGCCAGTAACCGTGCATAGCATACAGAACGGGATATTTTTTGTTTTCGGAATAGCCGGCCGGCAGAAGAATATTAAAATTTCGTTCCCGCTTGCAGGTTGTGGAATAATAGCTTACTTTTCTGACTGTTCCGTAATCGACACCGGCTTTTTCAGTGCGTTCCTGTTCGGGTTCGGTTTCTCTCATTCTGGCACTGCATAAAGCAGTATATTCTGCTGTAGAAGCATGTACCGCCGGAGCAGTGGTTTCTGTCCTTGAAAATGCTGTGATTTTTTTCATAATAAAATCCTTTATCTGCTGAATATCGTCTGTATCTGCTGAACCGTTCTGATTGACATCCGCAGCCGTTTCGGCACGGCTGTCATGAAATCCTTTCAGAATTCCCTGCTTGGCAAGTGTCAGGTCGAAGATATTAATCACGCCGTCACTGTTGACATCTCCGCAGAGAACGGCTTTTCCGGAAGATGCCTTGCTGGCAACCTCTGTTCCGCCGACTGCGACAATTACTTCATCCAGATAGAAATTATTTTTAGAATCAGCAGTTTCGGCATAGAAAGCAATATTCTGTGCATCTGCCGGAATGGTATATTCCGGATTGGCCAGATGAATCCATTCGCCCCTGAGGGCTGTTCCTTCTGCGATGGTATCATAGCAGGCTTTGCCGTCCTTGTCGCTGTACTGTAACTTGAGATAGAACTTATCTGATGCACCGCCGTCAAAATAGGCCACATTGGCACTGAAACTGTAAGTTCCGCCGGACTGGAATGTGCTGTCCAGATTCTTGATAGCTCCGTTCCAAGAGGCTGTTCTTTCGGAAACCAGCAAAGCTTCTTTGCCGTCAAGGGCAGTTCTGCCGGAAGTCTGTACCTTTGCCGGCCCTCTGCCGGTCCAGCCGGAGAGACTGCCTTCAAACGTATCATGAAAATAATAGCCGTTTTCATCGGGTTCGATGACTTTGGGAAGATTCCATTCGCCACGTTCATAATCAAAGAAGTCAATATCCGCATAACCGCCGGTTGTTTTGGTCGGATAGCTGTAAACTGCGCTCCGGTAGCCGGTGAACAGTTTCAGGTCATAGGTCATGCTGAGCGTATCGCCGATTTTTGTCCATTGTGTTCCGTCATAGGAATAGAAAAAATTGACTTTGTCGATATTATTTGAAATATTAAAATTCTCGTCAAAAGTATTGAAAACAAACTCGGCTTTCAGATAGACGGTATCCCCCTGCATGGGAACACTTTCGATGACTTTGTCGGAACTGTCCATTACGCCGGAATTTCCGCCGTAAGCGGAATTTTTCGCCATGTAGATGAATTTTGTATTTCCGCCGTGATAAACGCCCACGTTGCCGTAATTGAACTGAAATGCAGAAAGTCCGGCGCAGTCGCCCTCTTTCATGTGGGAAGCATCCAGCTTAATCACGCTGGAACAGGACGGCCCTTCTGTCCGCATGGTGAGAGTATTTCTGGCATGAAGAATACTTTTGGCGATATGTTCGTTATGCAGGCGAAGCCAGCCGGAACGTTCTGTAACAGACCATGCATGATTATCCGGATTATGATTCCACTGCCATTCCAGAGCCAGTTTATCAGAAGCATAGCTGAAATCGTCATCATGAGCAAGAGAAGTGCCGGTATAGTCCGTATTGATTTTCAAAGAAGTGGGGGCTTTTCCGTTGATGCCCATCATTGGCCAGCCGTCCTGCCATGTGACAGGCACTAAAACAGGAGTTCTGCCGACTCCGCCGTGGTCCTGAAACAGCATGGCATACCAGTCGCCGGAGGGGGTATCGACAATACCGCCCTGCGCAACACCGCTTCCGTAAGTGCCCAGACCGGAATTCAAGACCGTCTTTCCCTCATATTTTCCCAGCAGTGACCTGCTTCTGTAGCAGAGTTCAATTCTTCCGCTGTTGCTTGGCCATGCAATCAGGAAAATATAATAATAATCGCCTATTTTCTGAATATGCGAGCCTTCGCCGGCGAGATTGTCCAGACCGGTTTTCAGCAGTGTCTGTTCTGCACCGCCCTGTTTGAATCCGGTCATTTCGGAATTGAATTCTTTTATTTTGATTTCTCCGCCTCCGCCGTAGACGAGATAATTTCTGCCGTCAGTATCGAACAGAATCGAAGCGTCATGATACATGCCGTTAAGTTCGCTTCTTTTCCATGTACCGTGCTCGATGTCGGAAGTCTGATAAATATAGGATTTTCCCGTTCCGTAACTGCCGAAAAAGACGTAGAACACGCCGTTTTTGTAGCGCAGGCTTGCTGCCCACTGGCCGTGGGCATAGTCATGTTCTCCGCCGGTGAGGGTCTGTTTGTTTCCGTCTGCATAGGTATCATAGACATAGCTACAGATTTCCCATGAAACCAAATCTTTTGATTTCATAACAGGTGCACCGGGACTGAAAAACATTGTGGTGCTGACCATATAGTAAGTATCTCCCACACGGATGACATCATCATCGGGAACGTCCGCCCAGATAACCGGATTTGCAATCACGGTTTCCTGCGCCGCAGCAGTTCTGGGGAATGTCTGCCATCCGGTATTGACTGTCAGAAATGACAGCACTGCAAGAAAGGCAGAAATACTTCTGCAAATTTTTTTTGATTTCATGATAATCCCTCCTGAACGGAATATAAAACGATTTTTTCACAAATTATACAATATTTATTCATTTTTTACAACCCCTTTTTTGCAGAAAAAGTGGAAAAAATGCATGTTTGCTTGTTTTTGTCAAATCCTACAAGAATCGAACTGTATTTTTGTAGAATCAGAATATTGTCATCCGGCCTGCGGTTATGGTATAATATAGAAAATAAACTGAACCGGAGGCGAGTTTCTTATGAAATTTTTTCAAAAATGCTTCTGTCTGCTGACAGCCGGCTGTCTGGCAGTGCCATTTGCAGAAGCATTTCTCATTTCCGCCGAAGCTGCGGAAACTGTCAGCATTTCTCCGCTGAGTACTTATGAAATCAATGACGGCGTATTCGAGGGCTGGGGGACTTCCCTCTGCTGGTGGGCGAACCGTGTAGGCTATTCCGATTCGCTTGCCCAACAGACGGCCGATGTTTTCTATGGTGATAACGGTCTGCGGCTGAACATTGCCAGATTCAATATCGGTGGCGGTGATAATCCGTCTCATACGCATATCACAAGAACAGATTCCAACATGCCGGGCTATACTGTCTGGAACGGGCAGAACGCCTCTTATGACTGGAATGCCGACTATAACCAGCGGAATGTGCTTCTGCGCTCTGTCAAAGCGTGCGGAGATGACATGATTGTCGAAATGTTCTCCAATTCACCGCCGTATTACATGACAAATTCCGGATGCTCCAGCGGTGGCTATAATCCCAATGAAAACAACCTCAAAGATGACTGCTATGATGATTTTGCAGAATATCTTGCAGAAGTCTGTCTGCATTATGAAAAAGACTGGGGTGTGCATATTCAGAGCATTGATGCCATGAACGAGCCGTATACCAATTACTGGAGCGCAAACAGTCCCAAACAGGAAGGCTGTCATTTCGACCAGGGCAGTTCGCAGTCAGCCGTGATTACAGAACTCCAGAAATCACTTGCTAAAAGAGGTCTGGGAGAAATTATGATTTCCGGCACGGATGAAACTTCGATTGATACGCAGATTTCTTCTTATCAGAAATTATCTGATGATGCTAAAAATGCCATCTCCCGAATTGATACGCATACTTATTCCGGAAGCAAGCGTTCAGAACTGAAAAATACCGCAGTTTCTGCCGGAAAGAATCTCTGGATGAGCGAGGTGGACGGCGGTGCAACTGCCGGAACAAATGCCGGCGAAATGGGCGCAGCTCTCTGGCTGGCCGGACGCATCACCACGGATGTCAATGATTTAAACGCCTCTGCATGGATTATGTGGCAGGTCATTGACAATCACATCTCCAAAACTGGCTATAACGGCAATCAAGATAAAGGCATGGTCGACACGCAGGGCGGTTACTGGGGTGTTGCAGTCGCTGACCATGATAATGATACCATCATTCTGACAAAGAAATATTATGCATTCGGTCAGTATACCAGATATATCCGACCGGGCATGATTATGCTGAATTCTTCCGGCTCGACCGTGACGGCTTATGACAAGGACAACAAACAGCTTGTCATTGTTGCCTACAACGACAAGAGCGATGCTAAAGATATGAGCTTTGATTTGTCCGGTTTTTCCGGTGTGGGTGATTCTGCGCAGGTTATCCGGACAAGCAATTCCGAAAACTGGAAAACGCTTGCAGATGTTCCGCTTTCCGGCGATATGCTGAATGTTTCGCTTGCTCCGCAGTCGGTTACAACGTTCCTCATCAGCAACTGTTCCGGCGGAACTGTTCCGGAAAATGAAATTGCACTGACAAGCGATATGCTTTCCGGCACGAATTCTTGGAAAAACATGGGTTCGACAGACTTCTACAAAGTATTTGACGGCAGAACAGACACTTATTTTGATGGTGTCGGAAACGGCTGGGTGCAGGCAGATTTAGGTCAGCTCTATGATATTGATGCTATCGGCTACTGTCCCCGTCAGGGCTATGAATACCGCATGGCTGACAGCATGTTCCAGTTTTCGGAAGACGGCACAAACTGGAGAAATGCCTATACCATCTCCGGAGAACCCTCTTTTGCAATGCATTATCTGACAAAATTCAGCGGCGGCAACTGCGCAAGATACATCCGGTATGCCGTTCCGGAGGGAAAACCGCAGAACAGCTACAATCAGGATGATGTCTACTGCTGTAACATCGCTGAAATCAAGCTCTATGGCGAAGTAAGCCCCATTGCTAAATATGAAAAGCTTATTCCGGCAGAAACTTCCGGTTCAAATTCATGGCATAATATTGCAGATTATGATTATACAAAAGCATTTGATGGCAACACCGGCACATGGTTTGACGGTGTCGGACAAGGCTGGGTTATGGCTGATTTCGGAAAAGTTTTCGATTTGAAAACAATCCGTTTCTGTCCTCGCAAGGGCTATGAATACCGTATGGCTGACGGCATTTTTGAAATCTCGCTGGACGGTGAAAACTGGACAAAAGTCTATACCGTATCCGGAAAACCGGATTTTTCCATCCAGCAGGTCAGCCTGAACGGTGAAAATCCTGCACGCTATATCCGTTATCGTGTTCCGGAAGGAAAGCCTTCCAATCCCTATAATACAGATGATGTTTACTGCTGTAATCTGTCAGAACTGGAATTTTACGGACTGCCTGCGGAACAGCCTGTCATCCGAGGCGACATTGACAGTGATGGAAAAGCCGACACGGCTGATTTGGTTCTGCTTCAGAAATTTCTGCTGAATAAGGGACATCTTCCGGAGGACACTTCGGCAGACCTCAATGCAGACGGCATTGTGAATATTTATGATTTCATTCTGCTGAAAAAGCTTCTGCTGAATGCCTGAATCACCCAAAATGCTGATACAGAATTTTCTGTATCAGCATTTTTCAGGCAGTTTCCGGATGAAAAACTATATCTGATTCTCTTGATTTATATCTGATTTTATGCTATAATAAATCCATCCTGCCACGGCGGATAATTTTATTTTACTCAGGAGGGATATCTTATGCGAAGAAAAAATAGAAATATTCTGCTTGCCGTTCTGCCGGTCTGTCTGCTTGGCGGAGTCTGTTCCGCTGTGCCGGTTCATGCCGATACTGCCGGAGTCACGCCACCGGTGCTGTCACTTCAAAGCGGATTCTATGCCGGCGAACAGCATCTGACTATCACATCTGACCCGAATACTGTTGTCTATTACACAACAGACGGAAGCTTTCCGGATACTTCTTCTTTTGTCTATTCTGATGCCATTATCCTGAAAGATATTTCATCTTCTGCAAATGTTCTCAGCGCACGGACGGACATTCAGCCGGAAGAACGAACCATGTGGGGCATCAGCAAGGCAAAAGCTCCGGTATCTCCTGTAGACAAGGCGAACGTCATACGGGCAGTCGCCGTGGACAGCGAGGGAAATATCAGCAATGCCGTTACCGGAACATATTTTATCGACTATCAGAACAAGAAAAGCTATTATCAAAATCTGAAAGTTTTCTCTTTTGTGACGGACAGCGATAATCTGTTCGATTATGAAACCGGCATCTATGTCCTCGGAAAAGTTCATGATGACTGGAAAAACGGCAGTGAGTTCGATGCTTCTGTTCCGGCTTATTTCATGCCGGCGAATTATACGCAGAAAGGAAAAGAATGGGAACGGGAAGCCGTGATGCAGATTTTCCAGAATGGTAATCTGACATTATCGCAGAATATCGGTATACGCATTCACGGAGGCGCAACACGTTCCCAGCCTCAGAAAAGCCTGAATGTTTATGCCCGCAAGACTTACGGAGCTGGTTCGCTCAGCTATGACCTGTTTTCCGGCAGTGTGACGGACATCAGCGGAAACGCTGTTCAAAAATTCGACAGCTTTATTCTGCGTGACGGCGGAAATGATGCCAGCTACAGCAGATGGCGT
>JAFRMZ010000156.1 GCA_017430465.1 Oscillospiraceae bacterium | reverse complement strand
CAAATGTTCAGCAGTGGGGCTTCTCTTACAGCAAATGCCAGAACTGGAAAGCCGAAAAAATCGAAATTCCAAAAGAAACAGAACCCGCTACGGAAGAACCGGCTGTCGAAACCCTGCCTTCTGAAACAGTTCCCGAACCGACAGAGAATGTTGCTGTCATCATGGGCGATGTCAGTCAGGATGCTGTTGTAAATATTTTCGATTTGCTTGCCCTCAAGCGCAGTCTTCTGAACGGAAACACACTTCCTGCCTCGGCAGATGTCAACGGGGACGGCAGTGCAGATGCCTCGGACATCCGGTTTTTGCAGGATTTTCTGCTTGGAAAAAAAGTCAGCTTTACGGCTGTCAGCCCCGCTTTCGATGAGGCAAAACATTATTATGCCATTGATGCCGAAGGCTATGACGGCTGGGAAGAAACTACCAATTCCGGATTTGAAGGAAAAGCTTACTGGAATTATAACAACGCACTCGGCAGTTATCTGAAATGGAACGTCACCGTTCCGGAAACCAGTGATTATCAGGTTACATTCCGTTATGCAAACGGCGCATCTGATGACCGTGCCATGAAAATTGCCGTCAACGGCGAAACCAATCCGGATACGTTCCGTTTTGGCAATACCGGTTCATGGATGGACTGGAAGGAAACTACCATTCTCCTTCCGCTGAAAGCAGGAACAAATACCATCAAGGCAGAATCCGCAACTGCCAACGGCGGGCCTAATGTGGATTATCTCCGGCTTGCAAAATTCGATGCTTCTGCGCTTTCCAGCAACGGCTGTTATTTCGCTGTTGACCAGAGCTGGGAAGAAGGCATCATCGAGACAACAAATTCCGGCTATACTTCCGAAAAAGGCTATATCAATCTGGAAAACAATGATACTTCCAATATCACTTTCACGGTCAGCGTGCCGGAAACCGGAAATTATATGACACATATCCGCTTTGCAAACGGTTCGGCCGATGACAGGCAGATGAAAGTATATGTCAACGGCGATACTTCCCGTTTCTGGCTTCAGTCCTTTACCGGAACAGGTGCATGGACGGCGTGGACGGAATTCGGGCTTGTTCTTCCGCTGAAAAAGGGAATCAATACCATCCGGCTTGTTTCGGCAGTGGCGCAGAAAGGCGGGCCTAATCTGGATTATATCACCCTGACCCCTACGGATGAACCTTACGGCGAAACGTATGACCCTAACAGCTATCAGCAAATGCTGGATGCCAGCAAGCCGACTGTCTTTATTCTGGGAGATTCTACCGTACAGTCCTATCGTGCAAGCTATGCGCCTCAGCAGGGCTGGGGCTACTATCTGACGAATTATTTTACCGATGCCGTCAATGTGGACAATCGCTCTATGGCCGGCAGAAGCTCTAAAAAAGCCTACGATGAAGGCAGATGGAAAAGCCTCGCTGACAGCATGAAAGCCGGTGACTGCGTTCTGATTCAGTTCGCTATCAATGATGCCGGAAAATCCAATGCTGACAGATATGCACCTGTCTGCGGAAATGTCAATGCCCCTGCAAGCGGTTCTTATGAATGGTACATGACGCAGTTTATCAATGATGCCAAAGCCAGAGGCGGTACACCGGTTCTGGTAACAACCGTCATCGGAATGGGAGCTTACAGCAGTTCCGCAGGAAAATTCCAGAACAGCTATGCAGATTACTGCAACGCCTGCAAGTCGCTTTCCGGCAAGTATCACATCCCGTGCATTGACCTGAATACAATTATGGTAAATCATTACAATGCTGTCGGATATGATACAGCAAAATCCTATCATCTGGCCGGTGCGGTGGCAGGTTCTGCGGACGGAACGCATTTCTGCGAAAAGGGCGCAGATGTTGTGGCAGGACTTGTGGCAAATGAAATAAAAAATCAAAAAATTTCAGGATTATCCGGTTATGTAAAATAAAAAAATCTGGGAGATGAATTTCTCCCAGATTTTTTTAGAAATTTCTGTTATCCGAAAGCAGAACGCCTCACGTTTCGGAAGAAGCTGATAAAAACTTCCGGAGCTTTATCAGGTCAGCCAGAGTCACTGAACCATCTGCATTGCAGTCAGCATTCGCAAGACCTGCACCGGAAAGCATTGTCTGATGCAGAAGATATTTTTTCATGAGAATAAAATCAAAAATGTTGACAATGCCGTCACAGTTCACATCTCCTGCAATTGCCGGAGAAATGCCGAGTTCTTCTGCGGTAAATGTCCTGAAACTGGAATAGACAGTTCTTTCCGAAGCAGAGGCTTGCTGTTGCCACGGATTCCATCCGCCACGGCCGGAAGAAACAGCTTCCTGCGCAAGATATTCTCCCTGCGCATTTTTCATGCGGATTTGCACCGTATTCAGACCGGAACTGTTCAGCAGGGAAGTGCTGATGTTCAGTTCTGCCGTGCCGTTCTGAACGGAAGCTTCTCCAGCAAAAATACCATTGATATGAAATGTAACAGATTCGGCACTGGCATCAGAAACAGAAGCTTTTACGGCAACACTGCCGTCACTTCCGGAAATATCTGCAACAGTCAGCTTGTCAGAAGCGGTATATCCCAGAGATTCCGCCAGCGTTTCCACAGAAGAAAACTGCTGTTCCAGCCATGAAAAGCGTTTGGTGATATATTCTTTTGTTTTGGAAAGTTCATTTTCATAATTCTGGTCAGAATGCCATCTTGCGAGGTCAGCCTTTGAGGAAACAGCATATTTTTCCGCAAGCGTATCAAACAAACCGCCGTCCGCACTGACGAACAGGAATTCTTCTTTATGTGCCTGATAAAGTTCATAAGCTTTTGTGATGAAATACGGGTCTTTTGCAAGATGCTTGTACCAGTGCACGGACTGATTGTAATAGCTCTGGTCTGTCCACCATTCATTGGTAGGCACAACATAGCTTGTATTCCATGTCCAGTCAAAATCCCATGCAGGCCCCATTTTGAACAGTCCGCCGAAATCCTTGTACATATAATTGCTGTAGCGCATACCGTCGCAGTTGGCGGATAATTCCAGAATCATCCAGTATTTTACAAGAGAATCCATATCAAAAAGCTGACTGTAATGTTTCTGCGTGCCGTCATATTCTGTATAATAGTCATCTGCGCTGACGGCATTTTCAAAACTCTGGATATACTCTCTCGCATACTCAAAAAGCTCCGGATTGGTTACAGCGTATTCCGGACTCTGAAACTGAACCGGCTGGTCAGCCTCTGTATTAAAGTCAGAAACCTGCTTGACATGATAAGTATCATAAGTATCTAATT
>JAFRMZ010000155.1 GCA_017430465.1 Oscillospiraceae bacterium | reverse complement strand
TTTGACTTCCGTCCATTGGCCGATAAGGTCACCGGCATAGGCCGGCATATCGTCATTGAGAGAGTTGTTGTCACCACGGGTAACAAAGCTTCTTGTGTTTTCAAATTCGTTGATGTCTATGATTCTATGCGTGTTTTTGACTTTTTTTCCGTCAATAATCGTCCAGAATGTGATAACGTCATTTTTCTGCAAAGCATTCAGGTCATCAATTTCCTTGCAGATAATCAGGTCGCCCTGTGCAAAAGTCGGAAGCATGGAATCAGATTCTACAGTCAGCGGAATATAGCCGAACAGATTTGCAACACCGTTATTCCGTCCGGATGAAAAGACAAGAATCGTAATCAGCAAAGCAAACGCAAGAATCACCCATGAAAGTACATTGGCAAGTGTTTTCAGAACTTTCTTCATTTTCTCATATCTCCTCTTGAATAAAATAAATATTTTTATGTTGATTCCGTGATACGGAAATCCATGCCGAGTTTCAGCGTCCCGCCGATGATGTCATCTGTACAGTCAGGGTCATTGCCTTCCAGCCAGATGACAATTGTAAATTTGTCTTTTGCCTTGGATTCAAATTTTTCATGACCGGTCGTCATTACAATTGTAGAGGATGTGAATTCGCTGTCACAGTCACTCTCCTTACCTTTTCCGCTGGACTTGGTTTTTCCATAAACTGTTTTTTCGCCGTTCTTGTAGACAGCAATCCTGACGGCTTCATCCACACCTTTGGTTACGTTCTCGATAGTCATTTCTCCGGTATAAGTAATTGTATCATCACCGGAATTGATTAAATAAAACGTATAGGCAATATAGCTTTCTCCGTTGTGTGCACCGTTAATCATGTCAATATTGGGAGGCAGGTCTTCACCGCTGATATTCGTCATATCATGAACAATTTCCGCATCCAGCCGAGCATTTGCAATATCATAGTCAGGCGTTTCGGACAAAGTAAGCCCCTGCCTTACCATATCATATTTGTCGATACGCACAGTAAAGCTTCCAAATTTATCATAAAAATAAGAAATGGCATACGCTACGGCGACAATGGCCGTTAGGATGATGACAAGCAGTCCCATCACACGCATCACAACAACATACCGCTTGGTTTCTTTTGCAGTACGTCTTAATTCCAGAACATCACGAATATCTTCGCTCACATTGATTCTCCGTTCTCATCAGAATTTGTATTTTTATTCCGGATGTCACGTTCAGGCAGATAGCTTCCGGCAAGCCGGCCGGCACAGTAAGGACAGCCGAACTCGTGGAAGATTTCCGCCTGATGACTCTCTGTGACACCGTCAGCAATCGGAACAGCCCCGATTTCATTGATAAAATTCACCACTGCGCCGACAGCGTTATGAGAGCGATTGTCACGACTGAGATAATATGTCAGTTCCGGACTGAGCATCACATAATCAACAGGAAAATCTGTCAGTCGCATGACCGGACAATTCTGCGCACCGAATCCGGTTATCATGAAATGAAATCCATAACCGTGCAGAATACGGATGGTGCGTGAAGCAATGCCGTCATTTTCCAGAAGCAGACGGCCGGGCAGGGCAAAACAAAGCCGATTATACATCAGGTCATATTTCCGGCAGTTTTCCATCAGGATTCTGTCGCAGGCAATCTGCTGAAGATAATGTACAGGCATATACAGGGCGAGCCATTCAAAGCTCACATCACGGGCAACAAATTTCTGATGCGCCTGAATTGCCTGCATCAGTTCCAGCAGAAACAAGTCTGTCGACTGTGAGGACATGTCTGCAATTTCACGGAAATTTTCGGGCATCAGCGTGCCCATGCCCGGGGTATTGAGCTGAGTTCTTGCCTGAAAGAAAGTAGCTTCGCCGGTTGCAATCTGCCTTATGACACGGTATTGCAGTTCAACAGCACGCAGTCCGCCGACAGTGGTAATTTGTGATATATCCTGCATGGGAATCCCTTCTTTCCAGTAGAAATATCCTGAAAAATCAGATATTTATCAAAATAGTCTGTATTAGTTACATTATAGCATAAATTATAGTTTATGTCAATAAATAATATGTGTCGAAAAAATTTCGTATATTTTAAAACATTTGCATAAAAGAAAAAAAGTCATTTCCGGAAAATTCCGGAAATGACAGTATATCGGCATAGTTAAGAAGCAAGTTTTTTATTTTGATGATGCTTTTTTATCAGAAAACGTGTAACAATCAGCAGGATGATGAACAGGACAAAAATCACAAGATAAGGTGCGGTTTTCTGCATGACTGCGCTCCGGATTTCCGGAATCTGCATCAGAACAGGCACTTTCTTTGCAAGTTTCACCGGATGGCCGGCATAATAATGAATCGCTTCAACTGCACCGGCTGTATTGTAATCAAAATTATTCTCTAAAAAAAGATTCAGCACTTTGGAAAGCAGATTTTCATTCAGAACCGGCACTAATGCGCCAAAATCAGCTAAATCTGTTAAATTCAGGCCTTCCGGCTGAATCAGCGTTTCCGGATGTGCTTTTTGTCCTTCGGAAGTCGGCGGAATCGTTCCGTCAAGCTGACCTCGGATGCTTTCTGCACGATAGGTCAGATAATACTGCATTGCCTGCGAGCCTTTTCCGAACTGCTCCGGCGTGTAGAATGTCAGATTCTTTTCCACATAAGGGCGAATCTGTTCGCAGGCCTGCTGATATAATTTTTCATACTTTCCATTTTCAAAACAGGTGTTCAGCATTTCATCCAGAATCTCATGATACTGTTCTAACGTCTCCGGATTGCTGAACAGCACATTGACAAGCGGTCTGTTCTGCATTTCCACACTATAGAGGGGCGTATCTATCGGATAGTTAATCATGCTTTGCTCGGCACTCATGGCATTTCCTTTCTCCGGAACGCAGTCGAAAAAATCCTGCGGAATCACGCTTGATACAGCAGATTCATAATTGAACGAGCCGAATGCTAAATTATAATCCCACGGAATCAGCGACAGAATGCCGTCTTTTTCATGCAGATAGAAGTTATGCACAAACATGCTGGTATAACCGTCATAATTATTCACAAAGTTGTGAACGGCAAAATATCTCAGCAGACTGTCAGTATCCAGAACAGAAAGCGGATTTTCTCCCTGATTCAATGTTCTGATACTGCTGATAAGCCGTTCTTTGTCCGCCGTCTTTGGCTTGAATACAGAAGTATTCCATAAATCAGCATAATTTTCCGGATTGTTTCCGGCATATTGCAGAGAAGCAATCGCTGTCTGGTCAGGAGTGAAAACAGAATTCAGCATTGCACCGAGAATATCTGCTCTGTCTCCGGCGGAAGCATCAGCATAGTAATTGCCGTTCATAATCTGTTCGCTGACCCAAAGAGAAGAACCTTTTTCATATTTGAGCATACCACTCATGTCGAGCGAATCCATTCCGAAACTGTCCGGCTTGTAGAGCTGTCCGGTATCTTCGCCGTAATTCCGGAAACAGAAAGCGTCCTCGACTGCTTCAACTGCCAGATATAAGCCGAAATCCTCACCGTTTAACTGCAATACGGTATAGCTCGACAGCGGTGCAGAAACGCCCATATCATTCATGAGGTGATATGCCATGAAATCTTTCATACAGCTAGGGTCTTGTCCCAGATTGTTCAAAGAAAGCTTATCCAGTCCGTGATAAGTTACAGCATCATCAAAATGGTCAAATTCAATCTTGAAGCTGAAATGTGTGCTTCCCTGACCGCTGATAGAGCTCAGAGAGGAATTGCCTTTCGGCCGGATAGCGATATTCTGAATCAGTTCGCCGTCAATTTCGGCATCGCATGGAGCATAAATTTCATCTTCGGCGTGAGAAGTCATCGAATTCCAGTTTTCTTCGGAGATGATGATATTAATTGTATGTACCGTATCACTG
>JAFRMZ010000154.1 GCA_017430465.1 Oscillospiraceae bacterium | reverse complement strand
TAAGGGCTATTCTGTTATTTCAATCCACGCCCCCGTATCGGGGGCGACTGTAACTATTTTGTAACTTTTATTTGTTCCACGTGATTTCAATCCACGCCCCCGTATAGGGGGCGACAGGGTGATTATAAAACAGTATGCTCCACACCAAAAATTTCAATCCACGCCCCCGTATAGGGGGCGACTCGCTTGTTTTATGTTCCTGAATCAACTGCTGGATATTTCAATCCACGCCCCCGTATAGGGGGCGACCTTCAGCACGCAAAATTCCAGTTTTCGTCAGCATTTCAATCCACGCCCCCGTATAGGGGGCGACAGTCTAATATGGTTTTTACCAACGAATTTTTACAATTTCAATCCACGCCCCCGTATAGGGGGCGACCTGATTTTTGTAATTAAATAGTTGTTTCTATTCGCTATTTCAATCCACGCCCCCGTATAGGGGGCGACTGCGAAATTATACAAAAAACAAACATTCTCTGTTGTTGTATTTGTATAATTTCGGGAATAACACTGCGAATTTCAAAGCATAAAGCTAATCCAATGCAATTATTCCTTTCAAAATCCAGTGCGAATGATACAGTGATTTTATGTGTACTTGGCATTCGCACTATGTTTTTTCATCCTTCTTATTGACTTTCATTATGATAATTATTATAACATATATTTTTTATATTGTCAATTACTTTTAGAATATTAACGTTTTTTCCACATCTATTGTTTCTTTTGCCCCTATATGTTCTACTTTAGTCTTAGACTTGTTTCCAAGATAGTAGAAACGAAGACTGTCTTTTTCAGGGTCGATTTCTTTCAGTAATTTATGTTTCAATTCCAGAATTTTTGAAGGGTCAGCAACGCATTCAAAGACAGAATTCTGAACTCGAATTCCGTAGTTGACACATTGTTTTGCCACATGTCGGAGACGTTTTCGCCCAGCAGCATCTTGTGTATTAACATCGTAAGTAATTAAAACAAACATAACTTCACTTCCATAAAAAAGGCGGATAGCAGTCTAAATCACTGCGAATCATTCTTGCAAGCAGCAAAGATTGGACATAAGGGAGCATTCCCCACTGCATTTTTTCATTAAGATAAGGATGACGAAGTTCTTCATATTTCCTTTTCTGCCAATGTTCGATGAAAATTCTTCGTCCCTGTTCTGACAGGTAGACTGCACCATCTTCCCGAATATCAAAATGTTCTGGCTGAATGAATCGTTTATTGATTAAAGTCAGCACAAAACGGTCACAAAATACAGCACGAAATTCTTCTACAATATCCAAAGCAAGTGATTTTCTTCCAGGTTTATCGGTATGCATAAAGCCGACATACGGGTCAAGTCCGACAGCCTCTAAACCAGAAGCGCACATATTTGTCATGAGGGAATAAGAGAAAGAAAGCAGTGCATTGACACGGTCAAGAGGAGGTCTTCTGCTTCTGGCATGGAAATAGAAATCCTCTTTTTGTTGTAGAATCATGTCATCAAATACGGAAAAATAGATTGCAGCCGCTTCGCCCTCGATACCTCTCAGTGTGTCCATATCTGGTGCAGATTCCGCCTGATTGACAGCCTCTTTCAGAAACTGAGATTTCTGTACAAATTTATCGCAGTCGATACGTGGAGCATGGTCACGGGTCATACGCTCCAGAACCCACCGGCTGTTGAAAATTTTAGCACAGATACAGTTTTTTGCGACAGCGAGACTTTTTTCAGGATTATCAGCAATTCTGTATTGTTCTCTGCGGAGAAGGTTTGCCTTTTATTTCGCCTTCAACTCTTGCAAGAAAGTTACCATTCCTGCTCATGAACACAAGGGAAATTCCTGATTTTGCGCATTTTCCCATAAGAGCAGGACTTGTACCGGCATGGCCGAATGTAATAATTTGTTCCAGATTATGCAAAGGAACTTGACCGATTTTCTGGCCATCACAGGAGATGACAATGGTTTCACCATCAAGTGACAGGTATCTGTCCGGCTGGATAATATAGAGTGTATTCATGAGTTTTTTCATGATGATTTTTCCTCCTGATGCAATATTTTTTGGAGATAAGCGGAGGCTTTCGGCATTTTTTCCAGTTCCGGAAGGCAGATGTGCTTTAAAGAACAAGCATTACAAGATTTCCGGCGTTTGACTTTAGGTGTATGATGTGTCTGGTAAAGCTGGTGCATTTCTGTAATAATTTGCCGTGTACGCTCTCTCAAGGCAGAATCGAACTGTACTTTGACTCTATGACGTATTTCGCCGTAATAAAGATAACCAACCGGAATTTCACAGCACAGCATATCTTCGAGGCAAAGTGCCTGTGCAGTTAATTGAAGAACATCACAATCATCTTCTTTTGGGCTGCCTCGTTTATATTCTACAGGAACAACTGTATATTTTCCTTCCAGTCCAAAAACGGAAATTCCTTTACTATTGCGATGAAATTCTACAGCATCACATTCACCGGCTAAACCGAGTTCTGCGGAAGAAACTGCCATAGCTCTTGTCGTGATGATATTTCCTCTTTTTTCACGGAATTCAGGATTGTGAACATTTTCATGCATAATATTCCCGTCCATTGTACGGAAATTTTCTTCCCACTGCTGTTCAATATGAATTAACGCCCATTGTCTCCGGCAGAAGGCAAAGTGCTGAATCCCCGACAGCATCAGATATTCTTCTTCTGGATAACTCATACAAAATCCAAAATTTCAGGCTGAGCATCTTCCGGAGCATCTAAACTAATCTCATAATCAGAAAAAGATTTCGGAACATTCACATTATTTTTCTTTATGATTCGCAGAGAACGATGAATTTTTGCAGAAGAATATTTGGGAGTGCCAGCATCATGTTCCCACCAGTACAGACGGCAGACTTCCATACTGCCTTCCGGACGGGCAGAAGAACAGTCATTTTCAAACAGTGTACAGAGTGCAAGTTTGATTTTCTGAGCATCTTCCGCAGTAAAACCTGTTTTTTGAGCAAGCTGACAGTTGATACTGCCGTGAATTACATACAGACCGAATGCAACACGATGTTTTGTTCCCATAGTATCGGAAGCTTTTCCTTCTTTGCCACTTTCTCCGTTGACACTTTTAGTAATCTGCATACTAATAATATCCACCGGAGATACACTGACTGCCTGTTGGATGCTAACGGGTCCTCTTACTCCAACAGAAACTTCATCACCTTTAAAAGCGAATACCTGACCGAAACTGCGGACATCAATCCATTCTGCACAGGCAGTGCGGGCAAATTCATCACGATTTGTCTTTTTTCCTTTTGATAAAGCTTTGACAGCTTCATTTCCCTCTGCCCGTGAACGCAGGCTGTCGAAACCATCATCACAGCGGTCATCGGATTGTACAAAGATACGTTCTCCCATATCCTGCAAGCGGTTACGGATTTTTCTTTTGATGCAGACATCTGAAATTTCTCCGTATCCATCATAAGTTTCACGAGGACGGTTGCCGTTCAGAGGGTCGCCGTTGGGGTTGGCATTTGTTGCAGTGATGATAAGCGAAAAATCAATTTTATGCTGTAACGTTTCCATATAATTTCTCCTTTTCTTCTTTAGATAAATACAGATATGCAGTAAAATGATGATACCCCAGCAGATAGAGATTTTCCAGCCGGCTGTTATCGGAAAATGCTTCCGGTGTCATCTTGTCCATAATCATCTGCATGTCTTTCTGTACCTGATTTTTATAAGGATTCTGATTCAGATAGGGCTGAAGTTTTTCTTCAATAATGCCCCATGTCTGATAGGGGAATTGTGCAAACCGACTCCAGTAACGTCTTGCGTTTGTGATTCGTTTTGATTTGTCTGCTTCTTCATAGGTATCACTTTCTGCTTTGTCAGCGATAGCCAGCAAACAGCCATACAGATAGCTTCTGTTTATTTCATTCGGGTCAAATCCCATTGTGACATCTCCTTTCTGATTTCGGATTGTGAATATTCTTATTATACCGCAGGCGGTTTCCAGCACAAGCTGGTGATTGTAGGATTTCTCATAAGCCAGCGGATTAGAGGCTTTATGATATAAGTTTTGTATCAAATCTTCCGGAATTCTTCTTCCGTTTATGATGCAAGGCAGAAGCCGAAGTATCTGGTCACGGATAATTTTTTCATCACATTCCATTTTCCCGCTTTGCTCTGTACCGTATGCCGATTTGATGATTTCATACAGACTGAATGATTTTATTACATCATGTTTTTGTTTTATATCAAATCTTCGCCATGCGGAATTTTCATGCCAGTTCTCCAGATGATTTAGAAATTCTGAGCCTTGCAGTTCATCATAGAGCGAAATAGATAATCTGCCTGTTGTAGCGGCATCCAGTCCCATAATCATGATTTTGGTATCGTCATCAAATTTCTGTCTGTAGCCTGTCAGGTATCTGGAAAGCCAAGTTTTATATAATGGCAACGTATCCGGAATTTCTGTTTCATCGTCATCATACCAGTCATCTTCTATACATTTTTCTTTATTCAATTCATTAGGTAAAGGCTGTAACGCACTCGCCCATATCAGAAGCGTTAAAGAACCGAATGCCTGTCCCTGTTTCTGAATCAGCCATTTCAGAGCATTATGCATTTTCTGAGAAAATTCGCTACTTATAGATAATGCTTCTCTTTTATTTGCAAATCTTCCTCGATAAGTAAAGCCATTCTTTCCTTTTTCAACTTTCTCATCGTTTGCTGATATAAGTTTAGCTCTAGGATTGCTATTCACAATTTGATAAGGGTGAATTTCCATTGTTGGTAACTCTTTTCCTAATGCATAGCAAAGCTGAATATTTGTTGCATTTCTTTGGTTAAAAGAAATAAAGCTGTTATATAGTGACTTGTCTTTCCATGTTCGGGTTTCTAGTGATAAATCATCATATAAAATAATAAAACGAACAAATGCTTTCTCTGTTTCAATTTTTAATTCTTTTTGTTTAATAGGTAAAAAGCCAGTTTCTGAATCTGTTCTTAATACATTAGAACGTATCAAATCAGAAGCAACACTTGCTCTAATAATATAATTATAAACAGCATCTATTGCTGGATGAGAATACTCACTTTCTTTCCATTCCTTCAATTGAGAAACGTATGCATCAAAAAATTTTTTATTCTCTTTAATTTCTTTTGGTGCAAATTTAGATAAGTCTCCTGCAATATACTTGATAGATTCAGCAAGTGGATATGGTGGTGGATTTTTACCTGTTTTAGCTTTTCCAGTATCAGGAATTATTGTTTCAGCATCTTTTTTATCAACTGTAGAGGCACCTTTAAAATTCCCATTTACATCAAGCATAATTTCAATTTGTGCATTTGCTTTTGTATGAAAAATAGGAAACAATATTTTATCATCTGAATTTTCGTTTCCACAGTTGAGTTCATAAACCTGATACAGTTCATTTGTCCAGCTCATCCGTTTCACCTCCAGCAAATTCCGAAAGACCAGTGAAATTTTCTTCACCGAACGGCTTGATTTCCATATCTTTGATATGTCTGGTAATGGTACAGCTCTCCGGTCGGACAAAATGAATGTATCCGTTTTCCATAACCGGCTGCCAGAGACGAAGTGTCATTTTTCCTTTATCGCAATGACGAATTGCTTCATCTGCATAGGTAATTCCGTGTTCCATCAATCCGTAAGGAATTGTTCCGCAGTGGTCATACGCACCGGAATTTTCGCCGAACACACAAGGTTCTACATACGCCTGACATTCACGAGTGCCGAGAAAAATATCTCGTCTGCCTCCTCGCTCTATCATGCGCTGTGCAATTGCATAATGTTTTTTAACGATATAATCTTCTTTCAGTTCCGGACGATTAGGATTCCGTTCAAAATGCGCCCGCACCTGATAATAGACATCTTCAAGATAAGTATAATAAGCCAAATCATTGCCGCCGCCGTATTTAATTGGTCTCATGCCTTTACGAACAATACGAATAGGGTTCATGATGCGTACATCGTCGATAATCCAAATTATGGTGGGCTTCCAGTAAACGCTGTGAATCACGCCTTTTAAGGCTTCGTATGTTGGAATTGGATAGGTCATCTTCTCACCGCCTGCCCGTGTAAGAATATCCGAAAACAAAGCATATCTTCCACGGACTGCAAATTCTACAACTGGCTGTACATATCCTGAGTTATCCATATTTTTCCCTCCTTTTTTATTTCTATTATAATTATATTATACATTATTGCTATGTAATTGTCAACAAAATTCATTAAAAATTAATTAAAATTCAATATAAAATTAACAAATTCATATCAATATTGACAATCTGCAAAAAATGTGATATACTATTCATGACACACTCCATGGGAAATCACTAACAAAATGCCCATGCGGATTGAAAGTATTATAATTATATTATCAGAAAAATTTGCCGCACGGTTTTCACTGTGCGGCAAATTTTCAGAAAATCAGCAATTCTTGTTCTGCATTTTCGATAATAATGCCACATTCAGCATCATAAAATCCGGATTCTAATGCTTCTGCTCCACATAAAAGCGGACGAAGGGCATGATTTTCATATAACTTTTTACTTTTATCTTTATAGATACCGACTATATATCTCTGGGATTTCCGGAGCAGTTCCCGACATTGTTCCGGAGAAATTTCTTTGTCCAGTTCTTCAATTATCTTTTTCGCATCGTTATTATATGGAACAATGACATTCTGGGTATGGGTATCAATGACTTCAAATAAACTTCCGGCCGTCTTGAATGCCTGACAGGTGAATTTTTCTGTTTTAAGCATTTTTGACTGCTGATATCTTTTTTTATTCAATGAAAGCAGTTCCATAAGTGTAGTACTTTGTTCGTCAACATAAACCGGATAAGACAGTACACTGTTTCCAGCCCTTTGATAAAGAATTTCAAAATAAAGGCTCTG
>JAFRMZ010000153.1 GCA_017430465.1 Oscillospiraceae bacterium | reverse complement strand
GATTTGTCTGCATAATGCTGTCGATAATATCCTCAAGAGCGTTCAATTTTGCTTTGCTGATATTCTTCCTGTTGCCGTCATCATCATTGAGATTTCCGCCTGTCAGTTGGCTTAAGCGGAGTAATTTTGTCAATACATTGGCGGCAGTGATTTCGGACTGTTCAATTTCGAGATATGATTCTCTTTCGAGTTTTCTGTACATCTTCATAGCATCTGCTTCAAGTTCCACCATGCGGATTTCTTCTATGATTTCCGGCAAATCCAGACATTCCTGTTTCGTCACCCTGAATGCAACAGAATGCATTTTTGTAAGAAATTCAGGCATTTTTGATTCTTTGAACCTTGGTGTGTAATTTCCGTAACCGACCATATCAAAGTAATGATTCCGGAAGATATAGAACGAATCACCGAAAATTCGCCGATTCAAAAACCGATACTGTGAAAACACATCGATTTCCTTGTTGGTAATGACTGTACCTGTCAGCAGAAGTTTGTATTCTGCCCTGTCTCCGAGATGCTGGACTGCCTTTGACTGTTTGGAGCGGTTTTCTTTAATCTTATGCCCTTCATCAGCAATGATAAGATTAGCATGAAATGCCGTCAGCTCCTGTTCCATTCTCCAGACAGTTTCGTAATTGACAACGATAATTTTCAGTTTGTCCGTCTGTCTGAATATCGTCTGCTGTTTTTTCTGTGCCATTGTTCCAGTCAGAACGTGCATTTCATAAGGAAAATCAGCAAATTTTTCAAACTCCTTTTCCCAGACAGGGAGAATGCTTAGAGGTGCGATAATCAGAACAGTTTCAATCTTGTCCATCTGGTACAGGATTCCAGCAACAGCGATAGTCGTGATGGTTTTTCCTGTCCCCATATCCATAAGAAACGCTACTCCGTCACTTTTCTTCTGATTATCAAACAAGCCGAATTTCTGACAGGCAAAATCAAAGGCTTTCTGCTGATGTTCATAAGGTTCTGCACGAATTGGCATACAGAACGATTCTGCATTCTTGTTCATGTTCTTTTCTCCCTTCAAATTTTCAGCTTTTTCAGATTGCTGCGGATTGCACAGAAGAATGTCATTTCTTTGAGCATCTTTGCTCCTATACGGAGCAGGTCAGCCGTTTCTGCATCTACCGCACCGCTGTCTGCTCTGGCTTTCATTTCTCTGACAATCATGAGCTTGTCTTCATTGGGCTGTATCATTTTCTTCATTGGAATTTACCTCCGTTAAGTTGTTTCAGTATCGTATTTCTGGCATAAATCAGCACAATATACCGCCATATCTCTAAGCATTTCTGCTCCTTCCATGATAGCTCCGCTGTAACCTTCCGGAATATCGTCTGCCATAGACATGATTTTCTGGCTAACTTCGAGACAGTTATGCTCTGAAAATCTGCGTTTCAGCCGGCTTGTCCTTTCACTAAGAGGTTCCGCTGTTTTTCTGAGCATTTCTGCTCCCTTGCGGATGGTTTTACCGCATTCATCAGGCATATTTTCAGCACCAGACATAACTGCCATCAGCAGACTGGTTTCCATACATCTCTGTTTTGTAATTTCATGTTTCACTCTGTTCACCTACTTTCTGCTTAAATTTGTTTTTGATTGCATCAATCAAAATTGCTTTGATTTCTTCTTTCCTGTCTTCGCCACCCGGAAAAGAATCAGACATTATTGCACATCTATCGATATAGTCATCGTAGTATTGCAAAATTTTAAGTATTGCTTTCGGATTGCCATCAATGGCAAGTGAAATTGTTTTTACATCAATTTTTTCCATAATATCCCCCGTGATAGTTTTCTCTGATAACTTTAAATGCCTGTGTTCTTCTTGTGCGTACAGCACGGTCTGAAATATGTAATTTCTTTGCGATATTTTTCTGGTGCATTCCATACCAGAATTCCATAGCCAGAACTTCAAGCTGCTTTTCGGTCAGAAGAAGCATTGCTTCATATAAATATTCATCTGTCAGGATACATATATGTCCAAGCTTGTCGATGATAATATTTTCAGAAAAATGAATATCGTTTTTCCCATATGTATCAATCATGGCAGGGTCACTTAGAATGATATTCTGTTCTTTTATTGCCTTGCGTGTAAGATTAATTCCAGCGTTTCTGATTACTTTTTTTACAAAACTATCAAAAAGAGCGAATTCTGCATTTTCATCCAGAGAGAAAGTTGGCATAGTTTTCCCTCCTCTCTGTATGTAATTTAAAATATAAAAATGAGCATAATTTGCCCTTCTGATTATATTAAAACAAAAAAGGGGGTCTAAAGCGGAAAGTTCATTTTGTAAATTTTTTGTAAATAAAATTAAATAATAATTTTAATTTTAATAAACTGCTTATTATGGGCAAAATTTACACACTCATCTCAGAAAAAATATTATAGCATATCAAGATAAATATTTCAACAAATACCATTTTCAAGTAAATTCTGATATTCCATATTTGCAAGAACGCAAGAGTGCAAAAGCAAGAGCGCAATCTGTCAAAATCAGAAATGCACATAATCAAGCCGAAAAAATGCCAAGAGCGCAATTGGTGTGCAGGCTTACTCTTACAACTTTCACAAAATTTTTCTTGAAAAATAAGGTGGTTTGTGGTATAATTAAATTATATTTATTCGGAAATGAGGAAAAACAAATGGCAAAAAAGAAACAAGAAGAAACTTTCAATCTTGAAAATATATTGTTCAAATGCCGTGATATTCTGCGTCAGGCGAGAAATTCCGGCTCTTTCTTTGAAAAGCGAGATATGATGCTGACTCTCGTATTTCTACGGTTTATTGGGGAAAAGTATGAAGATGGTATCGAGAAACTTCGTCAGAAACTGATTGAAGAAGGGCTTGACCCTGATGACCCCGATATTCAGGCTGCTTTCTTTGATGATGCTACTTTTACAGATGGTACTTATAATTTGCCTATAAAAGCAAGATGGTCAACTATCATCAATAAACCAGCTACACAACTGAATGTCGCTCTTGATACAGCTCTGCACAGTATCGCCGCAACCAGCGAACAGCTTAAAGGCTGTTTTGTGGAGGGTACGTTCACTACAAGAAATCTTGCTCCAAATGATATTAAGAAAGTTGTCGATGAAATCAATAAAATCAGTCATAAGGCTTTCGGGGAAGAAAAAGATTTAATCGGGCGTGTCTATGAATACTTCCTGAAAGAATTTGCTGTCAATGCCACCAAAGAAGAGGGCGAATTTTATACTCCTCATGATGTTGTTCAGCTTATCGCTGCAATGATTGACCCCTTTGACGGTACACTTTATGATAAAGCAGTTACGGGATTGATACAAGGAATACTGCAAAAAGGCTTGATTTCAGGGCTTTTCGCAAACCGCAGACCGATGAGGTCTTATTTTTTTGCCCTGTTTCCAGTGCGCTGAAAGCGGCTGGGTGCAAAATTCAACGAACCCGATAGGTTCGTTGAATTGTATGTGGGTTCGTTAAATTGTTCATTCATCCATTCTACACAGGTTTTGCTGCACATCTTTGGTGGTTCTGGTGATAGCTATTTACGGCAAGTTGTGGTATACTGTTGTGCTGAAAAGGAGGTATGCCGCCATGCTAAAAGAGCTTTATCACGGCAAGATCAATCCGTCAGAGCGAATCGGGTGTTGCATGGAATAGAAACAAAAAAATTGCCCTGACCTCTTGTGAAGGTCAGGGCGATTCCATAAATCGAAAATATGAGAAATTG
>JAFRMZ010000152.1 GCA_017430465.1 Oscillospiraceae bacterium | reverse complement strand
GTTCCGCAAGCGTTCGTTTCAGGATACACTGATGATGTTCCACAGTGTGGAAGCCGGCGAAAATAAGTATATTATGCCGTATAAATACCGTTCGGATTATGATGTAGATACTTTTATGCCTTACGAAATCTGCACTTACAGAAGTTTTCTGCTGGAAGCGTTCCGGAATATGCCGGAAGAACCGCTTGTCCGTGATATGCTCGATTTTCTGGAGAATACAAAGGAAATTCCGCCGGAAACCATTACGCCCGATTCACTGGTGTGTGAATTTATCGGCAACGGACAGTTTAATCTTTAAGAGAAGAACAGGGGCTTGCAAAGCCCCTGTTTTTTTGTCAGTTCAGGCAGATGTTGTCTCCTTGCAGAGAAATTTGCGAAATTCAGCAAACTGTTCTGTTTTTCCGCCCTGCGCATAGAGGCCAATCATCACACCGGTGAAATTTCCGGCGATTTCTGTCGATAAAAATTTTGTCTGTGCCGTTCCAAGCTGATAAGTTTTTCCGTCCGCTTCTGCCGTAAACAGATAGAAAAGCGGTGCAGCTTGAATCCGGAGTGTTGCCGTGTTGACTGGAATTTGTACGTGATTCGATTCCTGAATAATATCTCCGATATGCAGACGCTTGAAAATTTCGCATCCGGATTTGGTCTTTCTAATGGCGATTTCATAATGCTGGTCAGGCGTCATATATAGGGTGATGCCTGCTTCTTCTTCCGGAACAGTGACAGTGCATTCAATCAGCAACCGCATTTCCTGCTGACGGATGCCCAGAAACGAAGGAGCATGATTCAATTTATCATCGCAGTCAAGCGAAACACCGGAACTCCGGATTCTGAAACAGTCCGGATGCAGGTCATAATATTCCAGATGCGGATTTTTCATCCAGCACCAGTCAATGCCGACCGTAGTATTTTCAAAACGTTTTTCGGGAAGGGGAGATTGTACAACAGAATCCGGAATCCGGTTAGTTTCCATTTCAAGCCGTGTCGTGCCGTTGAGGCCTGCTGCAAACCAGCCGTTTTCATGGAAGGTTACCGGCACAAGGCAGACTTCCCGTCCGGTAATATGATGCATCATCCACTGATGAATCTGCCGGAATGCCAGATGCACCATCCACCAGTTGCCGTTAAAATCCTGTACTAAATCGCCGTGACCACATCCCTGAAGTTCATAACCGCCAAGATTCCGGTTTGTCAGCACGGGATTAAAAGGATAATTTTCAAATTCGCCGAACAAGTTTTTACTCCGTGCATAGACAATCATGTGACCGTACTCTGTACCGCCTTCGGCAGCCATCAGATAATAGAAATTATTGATTTTGTAAATATGCGGACTTTCAAGAAATCTTCCGCCCGTACCCTGCCAGATGCAGACAGCCGGAGAAAGTTTCTTTCCGGTTTGAATATCAATTTCGCACTGGATAACACCATGAACACCGTTATCATCCGTGCCGTTGCTCATAAAATAAGCTTTTCCGTTCTCAAAGTACAGAGACGGGTCGATACCGTCCTGCTGGACATAAACTGGTTCTGACCATTCGCCGTGGATGTCATCTGTCCAGACGTAGAAATTTCCGCCGGTGGTGACATTGGTTGTGACCATGTAGAATCTTCCCTCATAATACCGGATGGTCGGTGCATAGATACCGCCTACAGAATTAGCCTCAGCAAGCGGAAGCTGACTGTCTCTTGTCAGCACATGGCCAATCTGTTTCCAGTTGATTAAATCACTGCTTTCAAACAGCGGAACACCCGGAAAAAACTGAAACGAACTGCATACCAGATAATAATTATCTTCTGCACGGCAGATGCTGGGGTCTGGGAAAAATCCCGGAATGACTGGGTTTCGATACTTCATATATGAATTCCTCCTGATAGTATTTGATTTTAATACTGAAAAATCCCCGTAACAATCGGGGATTTCAGTTGAAAAGCATTACAGTTTGTTTTTTTCTTTCTCCAGCAGACGGATTAAATCATCAATAGAATCTGTTGAGGAAATTTCAGAATTTTTCTTTTTGGATGATTTGAGAATGTCATCAATATTGGGACTGCTGGAAACCGGTTTCGGAGCAGGTTTGGGAGGCTCAGGCTTTGGCGCAGGTGCAGGAGTCGTGGGAGCAGACTCCGGAGTCTGAATAACAGGTGCAGGCACGGATTCCGGAACAGGGTCAGGTGCGGGGGCTGGGGGAGGGGGCTGCACTGCCGGCATAGGTGTTGTAAACTGCGCTGTATGCACTGCCGGAGCAGGCGGAGGAGGTGCGGAAACCTTTTTCTGCTGTGCCTGTAGTCTGGCTTGTTCTCGGATTTCTTCGGCAGAATATACATGTGTGCCGGAGGATTTTCGTCCTGAATAAGGTGCATCGAATACTTTAAGTGCTTCTTCTTCCAGTTCCTGACGTTTGAATCTGGCTGTTTTTTCACGTTCCTGTACAGCTTTCTGATAAGGCGAATTCTCATTGACAGGCTTGGAAGCGAAATTTTCAGAAATAGAAGATTTCTTTTCTTCCAGCGTTTCGGGTGCAGAGCCTGTTTCCGGCTGATACAGCGGAGGTTCAGCAGTTGTTTTTTTCTTCTTTTTCGGCTGAGGGACTTCCTGAAATTCTTCTTCCAGCGGAAATTCTTCATCCTCTATCTCCTCGCTGTTATTGCGTGCGATGTGAATCAGGAGCATGAGAATCAGCAGAACACACGGGGCAACCAGAAAAGCCATCAGACCGTTGACGGAAGTTGCAAAATCAATATACCAGTACAATTCCGGACTTGCCCAGACGCAGACGGCAAAAATATTCGTTCTGGGGATAACTAAATCCGTGCCCTGTTCCGTAGCCGTTCCGGGATAATAATTTATTGTGCCGTCATCGGTTTCCTCGATTTTGTAGATATTCCGGAGGGCAAGCGTGCCATCAGAAAGATAACAGAGCACCTTATTTCCCTCATGCAGTTCTGAAATTACAGCAGCTTCGGCAGCAACAAGCGTTTTCGCCGGAACAGCGGGTTCCATGTCATCGCTTTCCTGCATGTACAGATAATAACCTGCAACTCTCGGCACACGGTCATTATTGAAAATCAGGTTCACGGCTACTGTACAGGCGACAAGCACCAGCAGAACAAATACAAGCAGTCCGCTGAACAGAGAACCTCTTTTTTTTGTTTTCATAATTCTGGGTGTAACTCCTTTCGTGATATTTTCATGATTTTATTATATCACAAATGAACGTATTTTACAAGCATTTTATTCCACAAAAAAAGGCGGCAACGGATGCCGCCTTTCATGTTTTCAGCTAAATTTGAGGGCATCAGCCAATCATGCTAGCAACTTCGGCAGCAAAATCATCAGCTTTCTTTTTAATGCCTTCGCCCAGTTCAAAGCATACAAAACCGGTAACTTCGATAGCAGAGCCGGCTTCCTTTGCCTTGCTGTCAACATACTGCTTGACAGTGAGCTTGTTTTCTTTAACGAATGCCTGTTCCAGAAGGCAGATTTCGGAATAAATTTTGCCGAGTTTGCCTTCAGCAATCTTGATTTTAGCCTGTTCGGGCTTGGAAGCAAGCTTGGGGTCTTCTTCCATTTGCTTGAGGATGATTTCTTTTTCTTCATCAATTCTGGACTGCGGAACATCTTCACGAACGAGGAAATCCGGATGCATAGCAGCAACCTGGAAATCGCAGTCTTTCAGAGCTTCCAGAACAGCAGGAGCTGCGCCGGCTTCTGTCTTGGCAGAGGTGATAACGCCAGCCTGACCGCCCTGATGAACGTATGCAACAACTGCATCGCCTTCGAGTCTTGCAAAACGACGAATCTGAATATTTTCACGAACAGACAGGAACAGTTCCTGAAGTGCTTCTGCAACAGTAACAGAACCGCCGGAAATGGTTTCAGCCTTGAGAGCTTCTACATCAGCAGGATTCTTTTCAATAACAGTCTTGGCAACATTTTCAACGAATTCCTTGAACTTCGGATTTTTAGCAGCAAAGTCTGTTTCAATGTTGACTTCTACAACAGCACCAATCTTATTGTCATCACTGACGAGTGCAAGAGCCAGACCTTCAGCAGCAACTCTGCCGGCTTTCTTAGCCTGTGTAGCGAGTCCCTTTTCACGAAGAAGCTGAACAGCCTTGTCCATATCGCCTTCTGCTTCTGTCAGAGCCTTCTTGCAGTCCATGATACCTGCGCCGGTCATCTGACGGAGTTCATTAATCTGAGCAACAGTAACAGCCATGATATTTACCTCACTTATGATTATATTCTAAAAAAATTATTCTTCTGTCTGAGTTTCTTCAGCCGGAGCTTCTGCTTCTGCAGCATTAGCATCTTCAGCAGAAACATCATCAGCACCCTGACGGCCTTCAATGATTGCATTTGCAATTGTGCCTGCAATCAGCTTAACAGCACGGATAGCATCATCATTGCCGGGGATAACATAATCTACTTCATCCGGGTCGCAGTTGGTGTCAACGATAGCAACAATCGGAATATTCAGCTTCTTAGCTTCAGCAACAGCAATTTTTTCTTTTCTGGGGTCAACAATAAAGAGCGCACCAGGGAGCTTCTTCATGTTCTTGATACCGCCCATGAACTTTTCAAGACGTTCAATTTCCAGATTCAGCTTGACAACTTCCTTCTTAGGGAGCAGAGCGAAAGTACCGTCTTCTGCCATTGTGTGGAGCTGTTCGAGTCTCTGAATTCTTCTCTGGATGGTCTTGAAGTTAGTCATCATACCGCCGAGCCATCTTGCATTAACATAGTGAGCACCTGCACGGATAGCTTCTTCCTTGATGGATTCGCTGGCCTGCTTCTTAGTGCCGACGAAGAGAACTTCCTTGCCTTCAGCGGAAATTTCACGAACGAACAGATATGCTTCATCGAGCTTCTTAACAGTTTTCTGCAGGTCGATGATATAAATACCGTTGCGTTCTGTAAAGATATACTGAGCCATTTTCGGATTCCATCTTCTTGTCTGATGACCGAAATGTACGCCTGCTTCGAGAAGCTGTTTCATTGATACTACACCCATTGTAGTTCCTCCTAAAAAATAAAATTTGGTTAATTTGAATCCTCCGGACGCTGACAGCCGGCAATCCGCCATGCAGACACCCAGCCGGGTGAATCACGCCCGTGCGAAATCCTGTTTATTATATCATATTTTTACAGAAATTGCAAGCGGAAATCAAAATAAAATTATACAAGATTTTATCCTTGATTTTGTTAATTTTGTATAAAATCAGGAATTGTCTTCTTCATCGCTGTCGTCGTCATCGTCAGAACTTCGTTTTTTTGCAGAAAGCACACTGGTCACGCCAATGAGCACAACGGCTATGACTGCAAGAATCACCCACAATACAATGTTTCTGGGGTCATTTGTTGCCGGAATTGTCTCTGTTATGGTCTGAATCATCCCGTTAAGCCTCCTTTCAGTATGGATATTTTTTATTATAACATATTTTTTTGTACAATGCAAGATGCAGTTTCCGCAGATAGCATCTTGACAAATTTCAGAAAGTATGTTAAAATAATAACGTATTTTTCAATATTCCGGAGGTTATCTGCATGAAAGAAAAAGCAATTCAATGGCTTTGGCGTGTAACCGGCAGAAAAAAGCTCTATGTCGGGGCACTGATGCTGGTGCAGGCACTCTACGGAGGTTCTGGGGTTGTATATGCTCTGCTTCTGCGTGATATTGTAGACAGCGCAGTCGCCGGAGAAAATGCGCAGTTCTGGAACTGTATACTTCTGATTGTTCTGCTGGTGCTCGGACAAGTAATGCTTCGTGCTGTTATGCGGTTTCTGGAAGAACAATCCCGTGCTACACTGGAAAATCTGTTCAAAGTCCGACTTCTTGATAAAATTCTGTATCGGGATTTTGCATCTGTCAGTGCGGTACATTCCGGTGAATGGCTCAACCGCCTGACAAATGACTGCATGGTAGTCGCAAATCATTTTACAGAAATTCTGCCGGGCATCGCCGGCATGTTTGTGAAGCTTGTCAGTGCTGCCGTGATGATAACTGCACTTGAGCCTAAATTTGCAGGCATTCTGCTTCCGGCCGGCATTGTTTTGCTGTTTCTGACATACGCATTCCGGAAAAAACTTAAACAAATGCATAAACAGATTCAGGAACAGGATGGCAGTCTTCGGATTTTCTTGCAGGAACATCTCGGCAGTCTGATGATGATTCGTTCCTATGCGGCAGAAAAACGTACTGCCGAAGAAGCAGAATATAAAATGCATCTGCATAAATCTGCAAGAATGAAAAAAAATCATTTTTCCAATCTTTGTAATATCGGTTTTCATTCCGGAATGCAGGGAATGTATCTGCTTGGTGTCTGCTATTGCGGATACGGCATTCTGACCGGAAGCATCAGTTACGGAACGCTCACCGCCGTTACTCAGCTCATTTCGCAGATTCAGTCCCCGTTTGCGAATATTACCGGCTATCTTCCGAAATTCTATGCCATGACCGCAAGCGCAGAACGTCTGATGGAAATAGAGACTTTTCCGGAAGACTGCAATATACCTTCAAAAAATATTCAGGAGATACAGCAGTTTTATCAGCAGTCGTTTTCCGGCATTGCCATGAAAGATGTGCATTTTACTTATTATCCGGCTTCTGAAAAAGTTGGAAATCTGGACAAGAGCACAATGCCTGTTGTGCTGAAACAAATTTCCCTGACAGTTCAGAAAGGCGAGTATACAGCTTTTACCGGCCACAGCGGATGCGGAAAATCTACCATACTGAAACTTTTGATGTGTATCTATAAGCCGGATTCCGGAGAACGCATCGTGCTGGATACGTCAGGAAATACTTTTCCGCTGGATGCCTCATGGCACAGACTGTTTGCTTACGTTCCGCAGGGGAATCAGCTTATGAGTGGAACACTCCGTGAAATTGTTACCTTTGCAGACAAGTCCGGTTTGCAGGATGATGTCAGAATCCGAAATGCTCTGAAAATTGCCTGTGCAGATGAATTTGTCAGTCAACTGGAAAATGGCATAGATACCATTTTAGGCGAACGTGGAACAGGCCTTTCAGAAGGACAGATGCAGAGAATCGCTGTCGCAAGAGCAGTGTTTTCAGAAAGTCCGGTTCTGATTCTGGATGAAGCCACCAGCGCACTCGATGAAACAACAGAAAAACGGATGCTTCACAATCTCCGGCAGATGACGGATAAAACTGTTATCATTGTGACACATCGTCCGGCTGCACTGGAAATCTGCGATACTGTTTTGCAAATCACTGAAAACGGAATTCTTAGAATAGAGGTGTCATAATGGATAAGAATCAATTTAGAAAAAATGCGTATGATATGCTTGCACTTGTCCGGTGTGCTGTAAACGGTGAGCCGGTTGACCCGAATCTGCTGGCTGAAATTCAGCCTGAATCTCTGTTCAAAGTTTGTCAGGAACATATCCTGACTGCCTGTACTGCCTATGGACTGGAATCTGCCGGACTGAAATATCCGGAGTTCACACAGGCAAAAGAAAAGGCTATCCGGAAAAATATCCTGATGGATGCTGAACGTGCAAAAATTCTGAAACGTCTGGAACAGGAAAAAATCTGGTATATGCCATTGAAAGGCGCACTGCTGAAAGACTGGTATCCCAGACTTGGAATGCGCCAGATGTCAGATAATGATATTCTGTGTGACGGAAATTTCCGGCATAGAATCAAAGAAATTATGCTGGATATGGGATTCACCTGCGCACATTATGAAGAAGGCAATGATGATTCTTATTGTAAGCCCCCTGTCTGCAATTTTGAGATGCATAATGAATTGTTCCGTCCGACACATGACCGGAAGATATATCAATATTACAGTTCTGTCAAGGAACGGCTTGTAAAAGATGAAAAAAACAATTACGGCTATCATTTCCGGACGGAGGATTTTTATATTTATATCACTGCACATGAATATAAACATTATACGGACGGCGGTACAGGTGTGCGTACGCTTCTGGATACATACATTTTTATGAAAAAATTCGGTGATTCTCTGGATTGGAATTATCTGAATGCAGAACTGAAAAAAATCGGCATACAGCAATATGAACTGCAAAACCGGATGCTTGCTGAAAAACTGTTTGCATCTGGTGAACCGCTTACCGAAGAAGAAAAAAATATTCTGGATTATTATATTTTCTCCGGCATATACGGTACTATAGATAACAGCATAAAACATGATATAGAGGAAAAAGGCTCTAAATCGAAATATATTTTCAGCAGAATGTTCCCTACAATGAAACAGATTAAAGTATATTATCCGTTTTTTTACCGGCACAAGTATCTGATACCAGTACTGTGGATTATCCGGCCAATCAAGGGACTGACTGTCAAGCGTGGAAAGCTTATGACAGAAATCACTCATCTGACAAAAGACAAGAAATAAATAAACCCCGTCCGTGTGACGGGGTTTTCTGATTTACGTTTCCTGATAATTCGGCCAAAGTTCTTCCAGCCATTGCAAAAGCGCATCATGTCCTTCCTGCGTAACAGGGAACTGACTGGTTTCTTCTGGTTCGGCGAGGTCAGAGCAGATAAATCCCCGCCATACTGTGACAGTCATTTCAGCACCGTCCGAAACGATTTTGAAATTCATATTTTTCCGGCTTCCGGTGAAATAATTCTTGGCTTCAAAATAATAAACTCCCGGAATTTCAAACTGATTGAATCTGTGTATCATGAAAAATCTCCTTTCAGAAGTGTGATAACATCAAATAAAGACGGCAGACAGGCGGTAAGATAAGGTTTCAGCGCATCATCCGGCTGAGACAAATCCGGAATCATGACAGCACGGCATCCTGCCCGATATGCTGAAATAATCCCGTTCGGAGAGTCTTCGAGTGCAATGCAGACTTCCGGTGCAAGTCCGAGAGCTTCACTTGATTTCAGATAAATTTCCGGCTCTGGCTTTCCGGTTTTGACCATGTCACCGCAGACAAACGCATCAAAAAAATCATAGACTCCTGTTTGTTTCAGATATAAATTTGTTCTCTGGCGGTCAGTCGCTGTAGCGACAGCAGTTTTATAATGATTTTCATGCAGATATTGCAGAAGTTCATCCAGACCGGCTTTTTTCTCGATACCGTAAGTTTCAAGATGCTTGGCAGTCAGTTCCCGCCGTCTGGCACGTATTTTTTCATAATCAAATTCCGTCCCGAAAATACCTTGCAGTTTGGGCTTGGCGTAAACGGCGGACAAGCTCCGGATACTGAGCACATGTTCCAGCTTCATAGGAAAACCGGCTTCATGAGAAGCCTGCATCCAGTACTTTGCAAGAAGCTTTTCTGTATCAAGCATCAGGCCGTCCATATCGAAAATCACGCCTTTGATTTGCGTATTCAAGAAAAATCACCTCAGTTTTTATTTTCTGGTTTTATGTGAAACATGTTCGTCTGTAAATTTGGAGTAATAAAATCTTTGTTCTCTATAAAGCCCGTAATAGCCGGACAGTAAATAGCTTACGGCAATCACAAGCAGACAATAGGGGACACATCCCTGACCGAACAGCTCTGCCGAAATAAACAGCGATGCAAGCGGACAATTCGTTACACCGCAGAACAGAGCTATCATGCCGACTGCTGCGCAGAGTGATGGCGACAAGCCGGTTATCTGACCAAAAACGCATCCGAATGTTGCACCGATAAAGAATGACGGTACAATTTCACCGCCCTTGAATCCTCCGCCGAGTGTGACAGCGGTAAACAACATTTTCAGGATAAAAGCATACCAGATAGCCTCGCCATGAACGGCTCTTGCAATGACTGCACCACCCGTTCCGTAAAAATCCGTTGTCCGGAACAGAAAACCCATCAGAATCAGGAGGATACTTGCAGTCAGAATCCGGAGATAAGGATTTTTCAGATATTTTTTCATAAAATGTTCTGTTCGGTGCAGAATCACACAAAAAACAATACTCAGTGCAG
>JAFRMZ010000151.1 GCA_017430465.1 Oscillospiraceae bacterium | reverse complement strand
TTTGCATGACCGGCCTGATATATCGCCGATGCAGTGAAATAATCTTCTGCAAGAATCAGGCTTTTTGTAATATTTTCTTTTTTGGCGAAATTCAGAGAAAAAATAGTATTTTCTGATTGTATTCCGGTGTACAGGAACAGCGGATTTTCATTATCAGCCGACCTTCCACCGAAGCCGGTCACATTGCCCCGAAAATCCACTGACGGAAATATGATTCTGTTCCGGAACGTATCATAAAGTTTTTCGTTCTGATTTTTCCGGCAGACTTTCGATGCGGAAATTTCTTCATCAGAATAGCCTTTCTGCCGGAGATGATAATGCAGATTCTGCCAGTCTCCGGAAGCATAGCCGATAGCATATTTTCTGACAGTTTCCGGCCGAATCTGATAATATTTCAGATATTGCAGGCCTGTCTTGTCAGAACCTTTCAGAAGATTCTGATAATAGAAATTTGCTGTTTCCCGATTGATTTCATAACATTTGTCACGGAGCGAGGCACTGGATTTTTCTTCGGGATTCATGACAGGGAGGGACATACCGCATCTTTGCGCCAGAATTCTGACGGCTTCCATATAGCTGACGTTATCGGTCAGCATAACGAATCTGATGACATCACCACCCTCATGACAGCCAAAACAATAAAAATGTGGGTCATCATCCGGATAAATCGTGCAGGATGGTGTTTTTTCAGAATGAAACGGACAACAGCAGACATAAATTCTGCCCCGTTTTTTTACATCTGCATAAGTACGGAACATATCGACTATATCATTTGCCGATTTTAACTGAGAAATGAATTCATCCGGCAGCCTTGCCATAACATCACCTGCCTTACTTCCAGAATTCAGGGATAAATAATTCGGAATACAGATTGACAGCAAAACTGTCACTCATACCCGAAATATAATCGCAGACGGCTCTGTCAATATCGCTTTCCGATGCGATTTTCTGATAGCTGTCCGGCATTTTGTCCGGAAATTTCCGGAAATACTGATATAATGTTTCAATCAGGCGTTCTGCCTTCTTTTCTTCTTTTTTGCAGTTTTCATTCAGATAGACATTTGCATACATAAAATCATGCAGAATATCAAATGCTTTTTGCATTTCCGGATTCATGCCGATTTCATCCGCACCATGGGAAACCACCGCAGAAACAAGAGCAGTAATCCGTTCCGATTTGGTTTTTCCCAGAACTTCGACAGCATCTGCCGGAAGGTCTTCCGGCAGAAGTACACCAGCACGGAAGGCATCTTCAATATCATGATTGATATAGGCAATTCTGTCAGCAAGTCTGACAACATTGCCTTCTTTTGTAGATGCGGTTTTATTTGTATGACAGATAATGCCGTCACGAACGGCGTAGGTTAAATTCAGATGTTCAATAGCATCTGCTACACGGACACTCTGTTCATAATGCCGGTAGCCGTGCGGACAGATACGGTTCAGAACGGATTCTCCGGCATGTCCGAACGGAGAATGTCCCATATCGTGACCAAGTGCGATGGCTTCAGTCAAATCTTCGTTCAGAAACAAAGCTCTTGCAATCGTTCTTGCCACCTGAGAGACTTCGAGCGTGTGTGTAAGTCGTGTCCGGTAATGGTCTCCAACAGGGGAAAGAAATACCTGTGTTTTATGTTTCAGTCTCCGGAAAGCACTGCAATGCAGTATTCTGTCACGGTCACGCTGAAATTCCGTCCGGTAGGGACAGGGCGTTTCTGATTTCAGACGGATGACTGCACCTTTGTCAGTGCTTTTACATGCCTGCGGAGCAAGAATTTTAATTTCAAGCTGTTCAAGCTGTTCACGGATAGTCAAGCAGAATCACCTCTCTGATAGGTCTCTGTTTTATAATACGATTCAAGAAAGAAAAAACCCTTTTTTTTCTGGAAAGATTTTTCAATTCAGAACAGAAGAAAAATCTGCATAGGAAGGCGTTCCGCACTGCATCTGGATTTTTCCGCCGGAAAGCTCGGTCAGTTCGTCTCTGAGAGGGTCAAGCACTTCATTCCGGACAAGCAGTTCTAACAGCACATCGGTATTGAAATCGCTGTTCAGTTCCAGAACACCGTATTTTGGCATACAATAAGTTACTTTTCCGTAAAGGGTATAATCCATCCGGAGGGTGAGGGGAGTGCTTTCGCACATATACTGCATCTGTGCGCTGTCGCATGTCAATGAGGCACTGTGAGAATAAGCTCTGACCAGTCCGCCTCCGCCGAGCAGGATTCCGCCGAAATACCGCACTACGACACAGCAGACATCTGTCAGCTCACGCTTGCGGAGCACTTCCAGAACCGGCACACCGGCCGTCCCCTGCGGTTCGCCGTCATCGCTGTATCGGGTAATATTGGAATCTCTCAAAATATAGGCATAAACATGGTGCTTTGCTTTTCGGTGCTCCGATTTGATATGATTGATAAAATCAACTGCTTCATCATTGGTGCAGACAGGCGATAAATAACCGATAAATTCTGATTTCTTTTCGATAAAAGAAGTCTGCGCCGGTGCGCCGATGGTGATGTAATCCATAACAAATGCACTCCTTTTCTATGTAGGAAAGTAAAACGGACAGTTTCACAAAAAACTGTCCGTATGAGAAAACTAAAAATTACTTGTCCAGATTGTTTCAATCCACACCTGACAGTTTTACAGAGTGCGAAAACCGCTTTATCATTGAAAGATACTGTCAGTTTCTCTCTGTATCTTTCTGAATTTTATTAAAGCTTACTTGTCCAGATTGAAACGCTTCTTGAATCTGTCAACACGTCCGCCAGTATCAACCAGCTTCTGCTTACCAGTATAGAACGGATGGCACTTGGAGCAAATTTCCACCTTGATGTCCTGCTTGGTAGACTGTGTTTCAATTACGTTGCCACAGTGACATGTAATTGTTGTTTTGTACAGTGTAGGATGGATGTCCTTTTTCATTTGTATTCACCTCGCATTTTATGAAAATTTGTAACAGTAGCCCATCAGTTGCCTTAGACAGTAGTACGATACAACTATATTATTATAGCACAGAATTCCAGATTTGTCAAGAGAAATATCAAAAAAAATTTGAGAAAAAAGCAGGAAATTTTCTGAAAGATTAAGAAATCATAAAAATCTCGAAAATTCATTGACTTTTTTGTCCGAAAGCGTTATAATAGAAAAGAACGATTATTTTAATATCTGCAGGAGGAGATTGCAAGTGGCGCAAAAAGCTAAAAAAAGAAAAAAACGCAGAAGAATGACGGTGCAGGGAATTATACTGATATTCGTCATGTTTCTGGTGACAATGCTGGGAATATATGGTATTATTCATCTGCTGATTGGTTCGTCCGAACCAAAACAGCCCGCCGAGGAAGTTGTTCTGATAGAAACCGAAACCGAAACAGAACCCCCTACTGAACCACCTACCGAAGCCCCTACCGAACCGCCCCCGCTGGTGGAATATCCTGTCAATGACGGTACAGCCAAGGTAATTGATGAGGAAATTGATGCAGATTATGCTGTTCTGATTGACCGTGACAATCATAAGATTCTGGCACAGAAAAACAGCAATGTC
>JAFRMZ010000150.1 GCA_017430465.1 Oscillospiraceae bacterium | reverse complement strand
TCATTCCAAAAAAAGAATATTCTTTCACCTGTTTTCTGACACCTGACAAAGTACCCTCTGCAATGCCCCGTATGCCCTCTCAGAACGCTCTCAGCAGCATTTAAACGGCTTTGGAGTATAATTATACCCCTAAGCCATAAAAACGCCGTAGAACGCAAATATGAGCGTCCTACGGCTGTGTCACTACTAAATATTTTTATTTTCATAATAAAGATAATTATATCGAGAAATCGCAAAATAATCATTCTTATTACGAATTTTTGTGTCAAGACACATTTTTTCGTAATGAATTATAAGACAAGGCTGTTTTCATCAAGCAAAAATTGTTTGATACCCATTGTAACGATACCTTGCTCATTTCTTCTCAATTTGATACTGTCACGAACGATAACGATTTTTTTGAATGAGTCACCGATCGTATTAAGAGGTCTTTCTTCCTGTTCCTGTTTTTCAGGGGTATCAAGTGCAAATGCCGATTGTATATAATATTTTTCACTGCCTTTTGCAGCAATGAAATCTACTTCCAACAATTTTCTTACGATTTTTCCATCCGCATTTCTTTCAAATTTTTCGATGACTCCGACATCTACTCTGTATCCACGTATTCTGAGTTCGTTGTAAATGATATTCTCCATGATATGATTTTCTTCCATCTGGCGAAAATTCAGACGGGCATTACGAAGTCCGATATCTTCAAAATAATACTTTGACGGGGAATTGATATATTTTTTTCCCTTGATATCGTAGCGGACAGCTTTACTGACAAGAAAAGCGTCTGTGAGATAGTCAAGATAACAGTTGATAGTTTTATCACTTATATCTTTGTTCTTCATGCTCTTGAACGTATTTGACAGTTTCAGAGGATTTGTGAGTGAGCCTATGGCAGAAGAAAGAATATCTACTAATTCATTCAATTCTTCACTGTTATTGATACCGTGACGGTCAATTATGTCGGTCAGATACACTTTCTGAAACAGGGAAATAAGATATTCGGACTTTTCTTCATCGTCATTTCTGGTTAAAATAAGCGGCAGACCGCCGTATGTGTAATATTCTTCCCAAGCTTCGTCAACAGTCCCTTGATATGCGGAAACATACTCCCTGAATGAAAGCGGATGTACCCTTATCTCGTCACCACGTCCCCTGAATTCCGTTATCACATCAGACGAGAGAAAGCGGGAATTACTGCCTGTTACATATACATCGGCATTGCGGATATGCAGAAAACTGTTGAGAACATCTTCAAATTCATCAAGCATTTGAATTTCATCAAGAATAATATAATACATTGCATTATCCTTGATTTTTTCTTTGACAAACGAAAGCATATTATCGGGATCACGCAAATGCTTGTTACTTCTGTCATCAAGTGCCACTTCAATAATATGATCTTCGTCAACACCGCTGCTTACAAGATGATTATGAAACAGGTTGAAAAGAAGAAAAGATTTTCCACATCTTCTGACACCTGTAACAACTTTGATAAGCCCGTTTTGCTTTCTGCTGATAAGTTTATTAAGATAAGAATCACGCTGAATAATCATAACAAAGTCATCTCCATTACGAATTTTTGTGTCTTGACACACTTTTTCGTAATTATAACACAAGGATTTCAATTATTCAATCAATAAGTATTAAAATGAATATATTTTGAATAGTATCAAAAACTGCCGGAAAATACACATTTCTGGCAGTTTATTTTTATATCAATTTATACGGACATTCATTTTCAGAATGTCTGCCTTTGTTATTTTTATAAAATTTTCAAAAAACTGTAACCAATCGTGATAAAATACGAGTAATTATATAGAAGGGCTTTTGAAAGGAGGTTTTTTCTATGAATGATGCACAGATCGTAGAAATGTATTGGGACAGAAATGAGCAGGCGATTGCCATTACTTCAGAAAAATATGGCATCTATTGTTATTCTGTTGCTTACGGTATCTTACATAATGAGGAAGATTCCAAAGAAAGCGTGAATGATACCTATTTATCCGCATGGAACAGTATGCCGCCACATAAACCGAGCGTTTTGAAAACTTTTCTCGGTAAAATAACAAGAAGGCTCTCTATCGACAAGTGGAGGAGAAAAAATGCAGAAAAGCGTGGCGGTGAGATAGCAGAGGTATTGGACGAGTTATCGGAATGTATTTCTCAAAGCGGTGATCCGATAGCTGAAATAGAAAAAGAAACACTTGATAAAACTATCAACACTTTCGTCAGAGATTTAAAGGACACAGAACAGAGGGTATTTCTTTGCCGTTATTGGTATGCAAAATCAATAAAGGAAATAGCAAAAATTTTTGGTTTTTCCGAAAGTAAAGTTAAAGTCATGCTGATGAGGACAAGGAACAAACTGAAAGCAAGACTTGAAACGGAGGGATTGTTATGACAAAATTCGATTTATTTGACAGTATCGGCAATGTTGACGATGAGCTTATCGAAAAGGCAAAACAGCCGAAGAAAAGCAGTAAAAAGGCATTTTTAGCAATAACCTCTGTTGCTGCCTGTGCCGTTTTTGCTTGTGCGGCTGTTCTGACCGTTCAGAATATGAACAAAAACAATAATGTGGTTATTGATTCAGGTGTTTCCACTGCGGTTGTTACAAACTCGGTTGAGCCTGTTGATAAAGAATCTTCTGAAAACGGAGTAACAGGAGGAGCAAGTTCGGAAGCTCTGATACTTGAAGACTCGTATGAAAAAGCTCTTGAAGAAATGCCGTTTGAAATTTATTATGTTGCAAACGGTAAGATGAAACAAAAGACTATTGTAACCGATGCTTCCCCTGAAAATCTCTTTAATATCTGGAAGAAAGAAAATCAGATAGGAGATGAAGTTCGTTTTATATCTGCAAAATTATCTGATAATGGCACAACAGAAATATCAGAATATAGCGGAGTGGAAGTTGCAGCACATAAAGTCGGAGATCATACGGTTTATACCCTGACTATAACAAAAAATCTCGAACAATACTATGACAGCATAGAGAAAGAACTTCTGCTTGATTCTCTTGAAAAAACAATGACAGGTATGTGTGATCCGAAACCTGATGAATATCAGCTTATCCTTTCTGATAATACAAAAGATGAAAGGACAGAAAGTATAAGCAGTGTTTCTGATGACAAGCAAAGCAACAATGATGTCGTGAATTCGGACACTTATCCGGTTACAGAAACAAGCCCGACAAATCCTGAAACAAGAGAATTTTCTGAACAGAAAGTAACATCAGGTGTCAGTCAGGAATATACACCTGATGAATCTGAAACAGATGAAGCAAGCTCAAACTATGCAGAAGAATCCGAAAGCAACTATGTTGCTTGGGAGGATATTCAGTACAATGATCAGGGAGAAGCACTTGAATGAAAGCCGTCAAAAAATACTATCCACTGTTTCTTCCGCCTTTACTGACATTAGCGGTAATGCTGTATGTGTTCAAAAATTATAATATGTACCCGTTCGGACAAGGCAGTATTGCTTGGTGCGATATGAATCAGCAGGGTATCCCTCTGCTGATGAATTTCAAGGATATACTGAGCGGAAAAGATAATCTGTTTTTCAGTATTTCCAATGCAGGTGGTATGAGTTTCTGGGGTGTGTTCTGCTTTTTCCTTTCAAATCCGTTTTCTCTGCTGTCGGTCTTTGTGCCAAAGGAAGAAATGATATATTTTGTCAATATCATGGTTATTATGAAACTGACATTATGTTCCTTTACGGCGGCAATTTATTTCAGGTACTGTAAGAAAACGGCAAACGGAGCGATTACTGTTTCACTCAGCCTGATGTATGCCTTGTGCGGATATGGTATGCTGTTCTATCAGAATATCATGTGGCTTGATATTATGTATCTGTTTCCTGTTCTGATGATTGGACTGAAAAAGCTGACAAAGGAACGAAAAAGTATATTATTCATTATTTCGTTATCAGCGATAATGATTATGAATTTCTATCTTTGCTATATGGTTGTTGTTTTTATCTTGCTGTATATTACGGTCTGGTTTATCGGTGAACGACAGTCGGAATATCGCCGTGAGGTCTGTATTAAATTTTTGTCCGGCTCCGTTCTTGCCGCAATGATAACAGCCGTGATATGGCTGCCGAGTCTGATACAGGTCATGTCATCCGGCAGGCTCAGTTCTGTTTCTGACACAATAAACAGTTCAAATTTTCTGTCGCACTACGAAACTGTATTACCTCTCTTATTCTGCACAAGTTTCATTTTTGTTGTGCTGCTGATGCAACTTTTAAGCAGAGAGAAGAAAACAAAAGAGTACAGAAGAAACCTGTTAT